>JAJQEE010000046.1 GCA_021201865.1 Tannerellaceae bacterium
AACTGGCGGACTACCTGATTATTATCGGCGTCATTATTATTATTTCCCCGGTTGATATAGCCTTTAAAGATCTTTTCACGCAGTTCCCGGTTATCTGCATATTGCAGGAACGGCATGACACTTGGATTTTGTAGGGTGAACAGCCAACTATTCATCAATCCGGCAGCTTTCGCCGCTTCCGCCGCATTGGCAATAAGATTTTCCGGCAGGCCGGAAAGATCTTCTTCTTTTTCAATAATCAATTGGAAATCATTGGTTTCTTTCAACATATTCTGTCCGAAAGTAAGCTGCAACATCGCAATGTCACTGTTTAACTCACGAAGTTTAGCCTGGTCTTCTTCACTCAGGTTAGCACCCCCGCGAACAAACCGTTTATAGGTTTCTTCCAATAGTTTCGTTTGTTCTTTATCCAGATGCATCTCTTTCTGATTCTGGTAAACAGCTTTTACCCGTTCAAACAGTTGAGGGTTCAGGTTAATATCATCCTGGTGTCTGGACAGTAAAGGAGATAACTCACGACTCAGCGCCTGCATCTCGTCACTGGTATTCGCACCATTCTGTCCCCCAAAAACGATACTTACTTTTCTGAGCAGTGCCCCACTCTGATCCAGGGCTGCAATGGTATTGGTAAAATCCGGATCCGTCGGATTCGTAGCGATCGCTTCCACTTCTTTTGCCTGCTGTTCCATACCCTGCAGAAAAGCCGGTCTGTAATGCTCTATCTGAATCTCTTCAAAAGGAGGAACGCCAAAAGGGGTTGTATATTCCGAAAGGAACGGATTATCATTTTGAACGCCTGCTGTGTTTTTATCAGCCGGAGTTCCGCATGAATTAAATAAAACTGCCATACCTGCAGCAAGAACCATTTTTTTCATTTTGGGGGTTTACTGTTTTATATTAAACTTATAAAATACAATTTACGGTGATATTTTATATTTTCTATAGACAAAGATATAGAAAAATTATCTTATTTTGGTGAATAAACAAATAGAAGGACTATGAAAATGAATAAAATAAACAGGTTACTTCATACGCAACACCCTATCATACAGGGTGGAATGGTGTGGTGCAGTGGTTGGCGGCTGGCTTCTGCTGTGAGTGAGGCTGGCGGGCTGGGGTTGTTAGGAGCCGGATCTATGTATCCGGACATTCTCCGGGAGCACATCCGTAAATGTAAAAAAGCCACCGGGAAACCCTTTGGAGTCAATGTTCCCCTCATGTATCCGGACATCCAACAGATTATGGAAATACTTGTGGAAGAGAAGGTTCCGGTTGTTTTTACATCGGCGGGCAATCCTAAAACCTGGACCGGGTTTCTGAAAGAACACGGTGTCACAGTAGGTCATGTGGTTAGCAGTACCAAATTTGCACTTAAATGTGAGGAAGCCGGGGTAGACCTGATTGTGGCCGAAGGGTTTGAAGCCGGTGGACATAACGGACGGGAAGAAACGACTACGATGTGCCTGATCCCCTCCATACGCCAGGTAACCTCTTTGCCTTTGTTAGCAGCCGGGGGTATCGCTACCGGACGGAGTATGCTCGCAGCGATGGCTTTAGGTGCGGATGGTGTACAGATGGGTACCCGGTTTGCTTTGACAGAAGAAAGTTCTGCTCATGAGAACTTCAAAAAGATATGCTTGTCCTTAGAGGAAGGAGAAACAAAACTTCTCCTGAAAAAGCTGTCGCCCACCCGCCTCATCACCCGGAGTGAATTCACAAAAGCAGTGGAAGAAGCAGAGGCCAGAGGTGCTTCTTCTGAAGAGTTGAGAATTCTCTTAGGAAGGGGCCGTGCTAAAAAAGGGATGTTTGAAGGTAACTTAGAGGAGGGTGAATTAGAAATCGGACAGGTTGCTTCTCAATGCCGGAAGCTTCAATCTGCCCGGGAAGTCATACATGAAATTATCACTGAATACAACCTGTTGCTTTCCGAAGGGTTCCATTCTTTCTGATATATCCACGGGATCATAAGGGATTTAAACGTATCTTTGCAGCGTTTAATCACTCAAATCTTTATTCTTAATGAAACAGGTAAAAACAGCTCTTTTTGATTTTGATGGTGTAATTGTGGATACGGAGCCTATTTACGATCTATTCTGGAACGAAGCCGGAGAACGTTATGAAACAGGGATCGAGAACTTTGCAGATGAGATTAAAGGTACTACGATGCCGGATCTGATGAAGAAATATTTTTCTGACCGTCCTGCAGATTTTCAGGAAATGGTACTCCGTGAGGCCAATGCCTATGAGAGTACGATGCCTCTGCCCCCGATGCCGGGGTCTATTGAATTCCTCCGGATGTTAAAAGCGAATGGGGTTCAAATGGGACTGGTGACCAGTTCTGATAATAATAAAGTAAGCAGAGCTTTTAAGGAATTGGATTTAGACGGAATCTTTGACACAATCGTGACAGCTGACCGGATCACTAAGGGGAAACCGGATCCGATGTGTTATTTACTCGCCGCTTCTGATTTGAACGTTTCTCCGGAAAATTGCTTAGTATTTGAAGATTCTTTTGCCGGTATACAATCCGGAACGGATGCCGGTATGCGCGTTATTGGCCTATCGACCACGAATGCTCCGGAAGCATTACAAGATTTAGTTTACACCGTAATCCCTAACTTCGAAAACCTAACCTACGAAGACTACTTACAGTGGTAAAGGAGTTCCCTGCAAAAACATAAGGCTGTTAAAGTTTCTACCGGTCGAAAAGAATTTAACAGCCTTTTCCGAAACGGACTCCACAGGGTGATTATTCCACTCTTTATCTTTTAACTTTTTTTGCTTACTGTTTCCTGTTTATTCCTTTCTCCTACGCAATAGTTATGGTACTTAGGACAGTTACCCATATTTCTTATTGTATTATAAACAATATGAAATTCATTATATAACAGACTATCAATCAGGAAAGAGAGTAAAAAGATGAAAAATTTATCTATATTTGGTTAGTAAGAATCACTAATCAAATACGAAAAATATCATGAAAAGACGTGACTTTTTAACAAACACAGCTCTGATTGGCGCAGGTATACCTTTAGGTATGGCTCCTGTAGGTTTGAGTTCATGCAGTGAAAAAAATTCTTCTTCCGGAACCAGTGGGAAAACGTATTCTAATGATGAATTAGGGATGTACTCCTTTGTGGATATTGCGCCGGACGGAAAACCTCTGAAAGCCGCTTTAGTGGGTTGTGGAGACCGGGGAACCGGAGCTGCCACCCAATTCCTGAAAGCCGGACCGAATGTTTCCGTTATTGCTTTAGTGGATGTGTTCCCGGACCGGCTGGCCACCTGTCGTGAATTGTTAAGGGACCAATTCAACAATCCGGTAGAGGATGCCCATTGCTATATAGGTTTTGATGCTTATAAAAAGGTGATGGAGATGAACGATGTCGATGTGGTTCTACTCTGCACTCCTACCCACTTCCGTCCGGAACAATTCAAAGCTGCTGTGGAAGCCGGAAAACATATTTTTATGGAAAAGCCCTGTGCGGTTGACCCGACAGGTATCCGGACAGTGATCGCTTCTGCCAAAATAGCTTCGACCAAAGGGTTGACTGTGATTACCGGTAATCAGCGCAGACATCGCCGGGATTACTGGGAAGCATTTGTACAGGTGAAAAATGGAATTATCGGTGAGGTAGTTTCTTCAACTGCTCACTGGAACCAGGGTGCCTGGTGGAATAAACGCAAACGCCCGGAATGGAGTGATATGGAATATTGTATCCGTAACTGGTTCAATATTCTGTGGTTAAGCGGTGACCACCTCTTAGACCAAACGATCCACAACATAGATATTGCTACCTGGTTTATGGGAGAACGTCCGGCGAAAGCGGTAGGTTTCGGGGGACGTGCACAACGCCTGACAGGAGATATTTATGACTTTTTCAGCGTGGATTATTCGTATGCGGACAATAAACGGATGCTGGCAACCGCCCGGCAGATTGATGGTTGTGACGGGAATGTTTCCGAGCAGGTCTATGGTGCGAAGGGAGTTGCGTTATTAAATGACCGGAATGATATTAGTATTGTTGACTACAATGGAAATGTACTCTGGAAATATGATTACGCCAGTAAACCGGTTAAAAATCCATATGATCAGGAACATATCCATTTGGTAGAGTCTATCCGGCTCAATAAAAAGATCAACCAGGCAGAAGATCTGGCCTATTCCACCCAGGTTGCTATCTTAGGTCGTGAAGCCGCCTATACAGGCAAACCGATCACCTGGGATGAGATTATGGCATCCAATCTACGCTACGGACCGGAAACCTATGAAATGGGCCCTCTTCCTTTCTACAAAGAAGGCGAAGCCCCCAAACCCGGCAAAGCTCCGGATGCCAGTCCTATGTAATGTAATAACGGCTCAAAATTAACAGTACATATCCCGGCAGGGGTATAATGCGATTTGTATATTGGCCTTAGCCAATAACCCTGGGTTTGGATATAAACCCAGTTCTGTCCGAATAAATCTTAAAGTCCTGAAAGGACGGCATATATTAGCCTGGGACGCAAGTCCCAGGTCCCAGGTATCTAATAAATGGAGTGCTGTAAGTACGCCACAAAAACAGCTTCTGGTTTCGCCGGGAAGGTGACGTGCTTACAGCACTCAATATGTATTTGTCTCCATACCTGGGACTTGCGTCCCAGGCTAATATATGCCGTCCTTTCAGGACTTAAGAATCCATGTCATCTTTGTGCTGATTGCTCCTTTGTAACAGAATTGTAATATATATTTCATTCTGCCGAAATAAGGATGGTGTTTCTTTGTGGGAAATAATTAAATTTGTAATTCATTAATCATTAAAGATATGGCTACAGTTCCGCGTATTCTGGTTGTTGAGGATGAAGAAGATCTGTGTGAGATCCTTAAATTTAATCTGGAAATGGAAGGGTATGAGGTGGATACTGCCAACAGTGCAGAGGAAGCGCTCAAAATGGATCTGACTGTTTACCAGCTTCTGATGCTGGATGTAATGATGGGTGAGATGTCCGGATTTAAAATGGCAAGCCTTATAAAAAAGGATCCTGAACTGGCTCAGATCCCGATTATCTTTCTTACGGCAAAGGATACGGAGAATGATATGCTGACCGGTTTTAACCTGGGAGCGGATGATTATATTTCCAAACCTTTTTCCATCCGTCAGGTAGCAGCCCGGGTAAAAGCGGTCCTGAGAAGGACGTCTGGGAGTAAAGAAACTTCAGAAAATGAGATCCTGGTCTACGAAACCCTGCAAATGGATATTAAACGGATCAAAGCGACTGTGAATGATCAGGAGGTTCCGCTTACCAAGAAAGAATTTGAGATATTGAAATTACTTCTGGAAAACAGAGGGAATGTCTTTTCGCGGGAAGAGATCCTGGGCCGCATCTGGAAAGATGAAGTATATGTGTTAGACCGGACGATTGACGTCAACATTACCCGTTTACGAAAAAAATAGGTCCTTACGGCAAAAATATTGTGACCCGGTTAGGGTTTGGTTATTGTTTCGAATGCTAATTCACCGTTTATATGGTTATAAAAGAAACTGGAGGGAAAAACAGAATACCGTTTAATCAACGGTTATTTTTCTCTGTATTTACGATTTTCCTCGGTTTTGTCGTGTGCTTCTTCCTTTTTCAGTATCACCGGGAACGGGAGATCGCGCAGGAAAAACTAAATATCGTTTTAAGCAATTATAATTTTCAACTCTACCGCTACAGCCAGCATGCGGAAATGCTACAGGATGTAGTGGATAGTTTCATACAGGATATTCCACAGAAAGAACTACGGGTAACGATTATTGATCCCTCCGGGAAAGTATTGTTCGATAATAGTGGTACAGATGAGTATGACAATCACAATAACCGGACAGAAGTGCAGAAAGCCCGGATGTTCAATGAAGGCTATGCGATCCGTACCTCCTCTTCCACCGGACAACGATACTTTTATTCCGCCAGTAATATTGGTGGATATATCTACCGGACTGCCCTGCCCTATGATCCGAATGTAAAAAAACTGTTGTCGATCGATAAAGGGTTCATTTATTTCATTGTCGTCATGACCCTGATTTTCTTTTTTGTGTTCTCCCATTTTACGTTCAGTATCGGAAAAACCATTTCCAAACTCCGGGATTTTGCATTCAATGTGGACCAGGGAGTTATTCCGGAAGTGGAATACACCTTTCCCGATGATGAGTTAGGGGATATTTCCCAAAATATTGTCACGCTCTACCATCGCCAACAAAAAGCGAAGAATGAGTTATCGATGGAGCGGGAAAAGTTAGTAAAGCATTTCCAGTACTCCAAAGAGGGATTTGCGATGTTCAGTGCAACCGGAAAAGAGATTTTATCCAATATTTTGTTTATCCAATCCGTCAATATTATCTCGGATACCCGTATTCATCAGGCAGAAGAGGCGGTAGAGGTTCCCGAACTGGAAACCATACGTAAGTTTATCAATAAAAATATAAACAACCAGAACCGGAAGAAAAAAGTACTGCGTGAATCCCTCACTTTAGATAAAGATGGAAAGATATTCCAGATTGAATGCCTGTTGTTCCAGGATAACAGTTATGAGATCTCGATCAATGATATTTCCCGTCAGGAAGAAGAGGCCCGGATGAAACGGCAACTGACCCAGAATATCGCTCACGAATTGAAAACACCGGTAAGTAGTATACAGGGATATCTGGAGACCATCCTTTCCAACCCGGATCTGCCGGCTGAAAAAAGGGACTTTTTTCTGGAACGTTGCTTCTCCCAAAGTTCCCGCCTGACCCATCTGCTCCGGGACATTTCGGTTCTGAACAGGCTGGATGAGGCATCCAATATGTTCGATCTTGCGGATATCCAGATTCCGAATCTGATCAAAGAGATAGAAAAGGAAAGTGCAAAAAAATGGAAGAAAAAGGAATTACTTCAGAAGTGATCCTCCCCGGTAATCCCGTGATCCATGGGAATTATTCTCTGTTGTATTCTATTTTCCAGAACCTGTATGACAATGCGATTGCCTATGCAGGAGAAAATATTCATATTACACTAAATTGCTACAAAGAAGATCCATCGTTCTACTATTTCAGTTTCTCTGACACCGGGGTTGGTATTCCGGAAGACCATATCAACCGCATTTTTGAACGTTTCTACCGCCTGGATAAAGGAAGAAGCCGGAAAATCGGTGGTACGGGTTTAGGCCTCTCTATTGTTAAGAACGGAGTTAATTTCCACCGGGGACAGATCTCTGCCAAAAGCACACCCGGAAAAGGACTTACTTTCTTCTTTACTTTGAAAAAGAAAGTGTAAGACTTTCATTGAGGATATAAGCACACGGATGACCCAGATAAGACAGACTTACAAAGAGATTAAATTTCCCTGTTGAATCAACCGTTGGTGAACCAGTCTTTGAATTCGGAGACGCGGGCTTTACTCACTAAAATCTTTTCCGGTGTGGGGTGTTTCAGATTGATGGAGAGACGGCTGTTGAACCACAGGTCCACATCCCGGATGGCTTTGCGGGAGATCAAATACTGGCGGTTGACCCGGAAGAAGTGTTGGGGATTCAGACAATCATTTAATTCGTCTAAGGTCTGGCTGAAAATAAATATCTGATCCTGCCGGGTTACTGCTTTTACAACGCCGTCTTCTATATGGAAAAAGTGGATTTCCTCGACGGCCACGGGTAACAACTTATCTCCTTTTACCGGAATCAGAAAATGAGTTTTATAGTTTTCTTCTTTTCGAAGAGCTTTCAACAGAGGCAGATAGTCCGGCTCTTTCACCGAAGTAGTCTGCGTCAGACAGGAGAGCTTCTCCAGCGCTTTTTAATATCACTCTGCGCGATAGGTTTCATCAGATAGTCTACACTATTTACTTTAAATGCTTTCAGGGCGTATTCATCATACGCAGTGGTAAAGATCACCGGACAGGAGATCTGTATATGTTCAAATATCTCAAAAGCAGAACCATCCGCCAGATGGATATCCATAAATACCAGCTCCGGCGGAGTATGGAGAGAAAACCATTCCAACGTTTCGGCAATACTATCCAATACAGCAACCACCTCGATTTCCGGGGCAACCTCCGACAGGAGTGCATTCAGATTCCGGACGGCGGCTTTTTCATCTTCTATAATCAGTGTTTTCATATTACATCAACGGTATGGTAACAGAAAAAAGGTTTTTCTCTTTTTGCACAGTGATCTCTTTTCTGAATAAAAGCTGATAACGTTTATTCAGGTTTGCCAGTCCTATCCCGGTACCGACATAGGGAGACCGTTTGGGTTGGATCTTATTTATAACAGTAAGTTTTCCCTCCTCGGCCATCACTTCTATGGTGAGTGGTTTCCGGTTACTGATCTCGTTGTGCTTCACGGCGTTTTCTATGAGCATCTGAACAGACATCGGAGGAATAGAACATTCTTCCATTTTTTTATCGATCCGGATATTAAACACCAGATTTTCTTCGTAACGCATTTTCAGAAGAAACAAATAGGCTTCTACAAATTCCATTTCCTCTTTCAGGGTAACACTCTTATTTTCATTTTCCTGTAAGGTATACCGCAGCACAGAAGAAAGTTCCTGCAAATAATCCTGCGCTTTGCCAGGTGCTTCCCGGATCAGGGAACGCAACGTATTCAGCGAATTAAACAACATGTGGGGGTTTAGCTGGTTTTTCAGGGCTTCATACTGATTCAGCAAATTCTCTGCCCGCGGTTCCTGATTCTCCAACTGAACCTGCTGGCTGTTACGGATCAGGTAAAAGATGTAACTGCTTCCTACGACGATCAGCGTAATAATAAAATCCCGCAGGGGATGGAGATAATAGTGGATCAAAGCGTCTACAGCCGGAATGTCTCCGATCCGGTGAATGAAAACCAGCCCGTTTCCCAATAAACTGCTGACCATCCAGGTAAGGATAAAAGAGCTGATGATCTTTTGCCATGTCATCCGGGTAGAAGGCCGGTTGAAACCAAACACATACATATTGAGAGTGAACAGGATCACTAAAGAAAAGAAAGCGTAGATCATCTCACTGGCCACATCCATCGGCGTCATGCCGGGAAACAGATCCACCGGATCATCATCTACTAAGGAGATCAATTCCGGGAAGTGCATCAGAACCGCCACCACCGCAGAGATAATAACCAGTAGAATAAGATATTTGTCTTTTATCTTTAATGCCATACAACAAAGATAGGGCTTATTTCTTTTCAATCTGTGCCGTCACATACATTCCGGGACGAAATCGTGGGTGAGTTCCTTCCACTTTAGCATATACATCCAGCGAACGACTCACCCCATCCACCTCCTGCCCTACGGAAATCACATGGGCCCGGAAATGGTTATCTTCCATTTCATTCACTGTAAAACTTAAAATGCTTCCTGTAGAAAAATTATCCAGATCTTTTTCATATGCGATCAACCGGAGCATCGCTTCTCCTTTATCGATAATGTCACACATGGATTCACCGGCATTGACATATTTCCCCAGATTCATTTTAGTACCGGTCATATAACCACTGATCGGTGCTTTTACTTCCAGATAAGGTTGGATTCCATCGCTTATTAGTTGCTCCGGTACGATCCCTAATATTTTTAACTGAGCCGCGGCCGCTTCTTTCCGGCTTTTCATAGAAAGGTATTCCGCTTTACTCTCCTGAAAACGTTTTTTAGAAGCAGCTTCCTGACGGCTAAGGATCTCCTGGCGTTTATATTCTGCTTCCAGATACTCCTCTTGTGCGGTTGCTTCGAGGTAAGTCTGTTGCAACTGGATGAATTCCGGATTTTCCAGATACAGGATCACGGTTCCTTTTTTCACATATTCACCGGGTAAAAGGGAAATATTATGTATAATCCCTCCCATGATTAATGAAACGGAGGCATGCCGCTGAGGAGGAACCATAATCGTACCATTCAGATAGGTCTGGTTTTGTAACGCTTCTATCATGGCTGCATCCTTTGTCTCATCCACCTGTTCCTCGTCCGCGGGAAAGACGGTTTGTGTCTGAGCCAGTGTAGTGGAAATTTCTTTTTCGGTCTGCTCAGTCTGGCAACTGATCAGGAGCAGGATCGCTACGGGTAAAAATGTATATTTCATCATGTGTCTGTTATTTTATCTTGATTCTGTATATAATTCCAGTTCCAGTACAGCTATATTATATTGGTAAACCGCTTCAATATATCCGAGACGGATATCCCGTGCCGTTGTAAAGCTCTGCACAAACTGTAGGATATCGGTATCGCTTTCATAGAATTGAAGAGTTGCGCTCTCCATCAACGCATCTGCTTCCGGCAAAGCCCCCGTGGTGTAGTAGCGGATCGTTTCCGCATGTTGTCTTAGTTGTGCCTGCAACTCTCCTACTTTATTAGCTAACTCCCGGCCATTCGCCTCCACCTCTATCTGAGCGATATAATAATCATATTTTGCCTGTTTGATACGGCTTCGCTGCGGGGCAAAGATCAATGGGAAAGAGAAACCTACCATCCAGGAATTGAGTCCGGTCAGGGGTGCGATTTTCTGGCGGCTATAGCCTAAGGATATCTCCGGGAAAAATTTACTTCTTTCTATGTTTACCAGCACGCTCTTTTCATTGGCCTGGCTTTGAAAATAATTGAGATGGCTTTCAGAGGGAAGATGAGAAGAGTAGTCAGCCGGGAAAATCGTTAAAGCCGTATCCGCCGGAACTAACAATTCATCGGAATAACAGGCCCAGGCCAGTCGGCGGGAAGAAATACGAAGTTCCTCTTCTGTCCGGATCAACCGGGTCGTGATATCCGCCGCTAAAGCGGTTGCCATATTTCTTTCTAATAATGTAATATCGCCCTGCTCATATCTTAATTGTCCGGCCTGTTGCAATTTCCGGGCCATTTCATTTTGCTGACGATAGAGTTGTAGCTGATGAACGGTATAAATATAATTGGCCCAGCTTCTTCTGACTTCCGCAATGATCTCTTTCTCCACCATCCGGCGGTAATATTCTCCGGTAGCCACCTGGCGGGAAATCAATGCGTTCTTATAAAAAGGAGTGAGCAAAGAACCTAATGATTGATTTATATTCCATTCATTATCATCTTTGACTTCACTGTTCAATTGCCCCCAGGAATAGGAAAAGTCCGTGGATGGAATGCCCCATACTTCGCCCCGGGAGACACGGGTACGTTCAATAGAAGCAGTGGCTGTTTTCAAACGGGGGTGATTTGCCAGTGCCAGTTCTATGGCCTGCTCCATCGTAACGGCCTGTTGGGCATTCACGGTAGCCCCTACCCCTGCCAGTAGAATGATGACTAACGTTTTAGAACGGGAAATAACACGTTTCCAGGCATAACTACTATTCACCAGCCGGTAAAAGATGGGAATAATGATCAGGGTCAGGATAGTAGAAACCAACAGTCCTCCGATCACGACTGTTGCTAATGGTCGCTGTACTTCCGCGCCGGCTGATGTTGCAATCGCCATGGGGACAAAGCCTAAAGAAGCAACCAGTCCGGTCAGGAACACAGGACGTAACAGATGGGGACAGCCTTTCGCTATAATCCGGTTTGTTGTCATACGATATGTATTTCGGTTACGCAATTCGTTAAAATGATTGATCATCAGTATACCGTTCAGAACGGCCACTCCAAACAGAGCGATAAATCCGACTCCTGCGGAGATACTAAAAGGTAATCCCCGTAACCATAAGGCAAGAATCCCTCCGATCAGTGACAAAGGAACGGTTGAAAAGACAACCAATGTATAAGTAACACTTTTGAAAGCAAAAAAGAGGATCAGGAGGATCAATAAAAGTGCAACCGGTATGACCACCGTCAATGTGTCAATTGCATTTTGCAGATTTTCAAATTGTCCGCCATATTCAAAATAGTATCCCGGTTTCAGTTGAATATTCTTTTCCAGGGTAGTCTGTATCTGAGATACCACTTGTTGAATATCCCCTTCCCGGACATTTACACCAATCACGATCCGCCGTTTGGTTTCATCCCTGTTAATCTGTAAAGGGCCAATTACTAAATCAATAGTTGCCACTTCGCTTACCGGAATCTGTACTCCTTCACCCGTACGGACAAATAATTTATCTAAGTTCAGCTCCGGTACTTTACGATTATCCAGACGGACTACGAGGTCGAAACGGCGTTCATTCTCAAATACCACTCCGGCCACCTCTCCGGCATAGGCAGTACGGATGATCGTATTCAGTTCATCTATATTCATCCCATAACGGGCCACTTTAGCCCGGTCATATTTTACAACTAACTGGGGAAGTCCCATCGCCTGTTCAACCAGGACATCGGCTGCTCCCGGCACCTGTTCCACAAACGCGGCTGCCTCTTTCGCCTTCTCATAGAGTTCTTCCATGTCTTCCCCATAGAGTTTAATGGCAATATCTGCTTTCGCTCCCGTCATTAACTCATTGAACCGCAACTGGATCGGTTGACTGAAATTAAACTCCGCCTCTTCTTCGAGATGGGCTAAAGCAGCCTTCATCTTATCGACCATTTCAGCACGGGTCTTTGCAGATGTCCATTCGCTGAACGGTTTCATGATGATCATTATATCTCCATCTTCCACAGCCATCGGATCTGTCGGGACTTCTGCGGTACCGATCTTTGCGACTACATGACGGATCTCCGGAAAATTTTCCATCAGGATCTGCTCCACTTCGTTGGAGAGTTCAATGCTACGGCTTAATGAACTTCCGGCAGGCAGAGTCATCTGCATGGCAAAATCTCCTTCATCAAGCGTGGGAATAAATTCAGCCCCTAAACGGGTGAATAAGAGCAGAGATCCCCCCAATGCCGTAAATGCAGTCAGGATGGTGATCCAGGTATACCGGATACTTACCGTTAAAAGCTGCTTATAGAGAGTATTGAGCTTATCAAAAAAACGATCGGCCAGTGTTTGCTTCGCGGAGATCGTCCGGTTCAGGAAAAGAGAGGCCATCATCGGGACATAGGTCAGAGAAAGGATCAGTGCTCCGATAATACAGAAAACTAATGTCTGTGCCATTGGAGTGAAATACTTTCCTTCTATCCCTGTCAACGTGAGGATCGGAAAAAACACGATCAGAATGATCAGTACAGCAAAGGTAGCACTCCGGACCACCCGGCTGGTCCCCTCTTCCACCTCTTTGTCCATCTCTTCCCGGGTCAGCGTTTTTCCTGCCAGGCGCTTGGTATATACATGTGCCAGTATACCCTCTATGATCACAATCGAACCATCCACCACAATCCCGAAATCGATTGCTCCTAAACTCATCAGATTGGCAGAAACATGAAACCAGCGCATCAGGATAAACCCGAACAGCATAGACAGGGGAATCACAGAAGCCACGATCAGGCCGGCCCGGATATTTCCCAAAAAAGAGAATGAGGACTACAAAAACGATCAGTGCCCCTTCGATCAGGTTTTTGATCACTGTGGAGATGTTGCGGGTCACCAGTTCGGAACGGTTCAGATAAGGTTCTATGGAAACTCCTTCCGGCAGCAGCTTCTGGACTCTTTCCACCCGTGCCTCGATCTCCCGGGTCACCACATTAGCATTGGCTCCTTTCAACATCATCGCAATACCACCGACACATTCACCCTGTCCGTCCATAGTCATCGCTCCGAAACGTTTGGGTGCTCCCAGACGTACCGTCCCAATCTCATCAATGTGTACCGGAATACCTCCCCGGTTGGCGATCACGATCTGTTCGATATCATTCAAATCATTAATCATTCCTTCGGAACGGATATAATAGGCACGGTTTACTTTTTCAATATAACTTCCACCCGTATTCTGATTATTATTCTTCAACGCCTCAAACACATCTCCGATCGTCAGATCCACGGCATATAAAGCGTCCGGATTCACAGCCACCTCATACTGTTTCATATATCCTCCGAAACTATTGATTTCCACTATTCCCGGAATACCGGATAACTGGCGTTTCACAATCCAGTCCTGTATGGTCCGTAACTCCATGGCATCATACCGGTCTTCATATCCGGGAGCGACTTTCAGCACATATTGATAGATCTCCCCTAATCCGGTAGTAATAGGCATCAGCTCCGGAACACCCAGTTCTGAGGGGATTTCTCCGGCAACTGTTTGTATCTGTTCATTGATCAACTGACGGGCTTCCAACGTGGGCACACTCTCTTTAAAAACAACCGTTACTAATGATAACCCAAAACAGGACACAGAACGGATCTCTTCCACGTTCATAATATTGCTCATGGCAATTTCTATCGGGAAAGTGATCAACTGTTCCACTTCCTGAGGCGCCAGTGTGGGAGAGATCGTCACGATCTGAACCTGGTTATTGGTTATATCCGGAACGGCATCTACGGGAAGGGTCATCATAGAATAAAGTCCTGTAGCTAAAAGGAATAAGGTAAACAGGCCGACAAACAGCTTGTTGTGAATAGAAAAACGAACAATCGAGTTAAACATTGCCTGGTAATTTTTGAATTCACCGGCAAAAATAGGATTCACCCGGGTATCCTGTAAGGGAAAAAAACTGAAGTGACCAATTAGGGGGTTGAAGTATCTTAAATAAAGTTTAAACTAATTATCAGAAACAAACAGTTTATTGAGTAATCCGTCTTGGTAGCAGGAATAATAAGTTTTTATGGAAGGGAATTTATAATCCGTGTTGGCCGGAAGATTTTTAACAGGCCGTAGGCCTTGCTTAACTCAGCCCCGGGTGTTACCCAGTCCTGTTCGGAAGAATTAGTTGTATGTGATCTTTGTCTCTTGAGTCCTGAAAGGACGG
>JAJQEE010000141.1 GCA_021201865.1 Tannerellaceae bacterium
TTTTTATCCTATGCTGCTCCTACGGAGCGAACTATCTTCTGTGATACCTACACCCTAGCGTTGCCGGGGCCTAAGATAGGATAGGCCTACGGCCTGTAAAAGAGGTGGGTAGAAAGGAGTTCAAGAGTGAAGAATCGAAAATTAATTGTACTTTTATTTTTATCTAATTTCACCAGAAGTCAGATTGATAATGGTTAATCTCTCTTTTTTATTCATCATTTTAAGTTTCTTCCTTTTATAATAAAAGAGGAGGTTTTGCCGTTTAGTCTATGTTGAATATATTTGACATATGAAAAGTATCTATGAATCCCGTGAAAGATTGAAATATATCTTTATCGCAGCGGCTGTTCTGATTGCTATTGCTTCGGTGATTGTATCGGATAATTTAGTTAAAAAATTATCCAAGGAAGAACGTTTTAAGATTGAGATCTGGGCGGAGTCTATCCGTGTGGTGACAAGTGAAGATCCGACGCTCAATATGAAACTGATCCTTAAAATTATGGAAGGAAACACTACGATTCCTGTCCTCCTATGTAATCAGCGGGATGAAGTGATGGATTACCGGAATATTCATGTGCCGGATGATCATGTGGATACCTTCCTGAGAAATAAAGTGAAAGAATTCAAAGCGAAAAACCAACCCATCCTGATTGATCTGGAGGACGGGAGTTATCAATATATCTACTATGATGAATCTGTCATTCTGAAACGCTTGCTTGCCTTTCCATATGTGCAGTTAAGTGTTATGTTCGTCTTCATTGCGATTGCTTTTTTGGCATTAGCCAGTACGAAAAAGGCGGAGCAGAATAAAGTCTGGGTCGGATTATCCAAAGAAACGGCCCATCAGTTGGGAACTCCTATTTCTTCCCTGATTGCCTGGGTAGAGTATCTGAAGACAAAAGATATTGAACCTTCTCTTTTGGAAGAGATCAACAAAGATGTGAAGCGCCTGGAAACTATTGCGGAACGTTTCTCCAAGATCGGTTCCAATCCGGATCCCGAACCGGTGGACATTATTCAATCCCTCCACAGTGCGTTAGGATATATGCAGACCCGTATTTCTTCGAAAGTGAAATTCTTTATCCATGTGCCGGAGGAACCCGTCTGGACCTTAATGAATGACTCTCTTTTTGCCTGGGTCATTGAGAACCTGATCAAGAATGCGGTGGATGCGATGGAAGGGCAGGGAGAGATCACCGTGAATGTAGATAATTCAGAGGCAAGAGTCGTCCGGTTCGACATATCAGATACCGGAAAAGGAATTCCTAAATCCAAACATTCCACTGTTTTCCATCCGGGCTACACGACAAAAAGCCGGGGATGGGGGTTGGGATTATCATTAGTTAAACGAATTGTAGAGTCCTATCATGGGGGTAAGATCTATGTGAAGAGTTCCGAGATGGGAAAAGGAACGACTTTCCGTATTGAATTAAAGAAATATAAAAGCTGATTCATCGAATAGGAAAAAATAACAGCAGATATATTGCTTTTGTGATTAGATTTTTTGTACCTTTGCAAGGTTTTTACACTAAAAGGCTTTGGACTTTGGGGAAATTTAATTTATATAACGTAAATCTGAAAAGTCTTTCTCCTGGAACACACGAGTTTGAGTATCTTTTGGAGAATAAATTTTTCGTAGATATTGACGGGACAGAAGTACAAAAAGGAAAAGTAAAAGTTCATTTGACTTTGAAGCGTTCGTCAATGATGTTTGAAATGAATTTTCAAATACAGGGTGTTGTTATGGTTCCATGTGACAGATGTCTGGATGATATGGAAATACCGGTAGATACCCAGAACCGCCTGATAGTTAAGTTTGGTAAGGAATATGCTGAAGAAAGTGATGAGATCGTGATCATTCCGGAAGAGGAGGGAGCGATCAATCTGGCATGGTTCCTGTATGAGTTCATTGCACTGGCTGTTCCGATGAAGCATATTCATGCTCCGGGAAAATATAATAAAGCCATGTCTTCCAAACTGAAAAAAACATACTGCTAAAAGCGTTCATGAAGAAGAGGATGAATTTGGAAGTGATGCGGCAGACGATGACATTTCTGTGGATGATGATGTAAGTACAGACACTACTGATCCACGTTGGGATGCTTTGAAAGGTTTAGTTGAGAATGATAATAATTAAATATAAAACAAAATGGCACATCCTAAAAGAAGACAAGGAAAATCAAGAACAGCCAAGAGAAGAACTCATGACAAGGCTGTAACCCCTACAATGGCTATTTGCCCTAACTGTGGTGCATGGCATATTTATCACACAGTTTGTGGCGAATGTGGCTATTACAGAGGTAAGTTGGCAATTGTAAAAGAAGCTGCTGTATAACTTTTCATGCCCGCCGGGCTTGTTAAGTGGAAGAAATAGCCCTAAATATACATGTTTAGGGCTATTTTTTTAATAACTAAAGAAATAGTAAGTCTATACATATGGATAAGATAAATGCGGTAATTACCGGCATCGGAGGATATGTCCCGGAAGATGTACTGACCAATGAAGATATTTCAAAATTGGTTGATACAGATGATGAGTGGATCACCACCCGGGTTGGTATTAAAGAACGCAGAGTACTGAAAGGAGAAGGTGTGGGTACTTCTTTCATGGGAATCCGTGCTGTGAAGCAATTGTTTGAAAAAACCCAGGTGAACCCGGAAGAGGTGGAAGTCATTGTGTGTTCAACGACTACCCCGGATTACGGTTTCCCGACCACAGCATCTATTATTGCACATCAGACCGGTTGTAAAAATGCAATGACCTTTGATATGCAGGGTGCCTGTTCCGGTTTCCTGTATGCCTTAGAGACGGGGTCTAATTATATCCGCTCCGGCCGCTATAAAAAAGTAGTGGTGGTGTCAGGAGATAAAATGACTTCTATTACGGATTATACGGACCGTACGACCTGTCCGTTGTTTGGAGACGGATGCGGAGCTATTTTGCTGGAGCCAACAACAGAAAATTACGGAGTAATAGATACGATCCTGAAAACAGATGGTTCCGGATTGGAACATCTGAACATGTATGGAGGCGGTTCTGCTTATCCTTCCAGTTATGAAACGGTCGATAAGCGTATGCACTATGTGTATCAGGATGGAAAATATGTGTTCAAACATGCTGTCTCTTATATGGCGGCGGTTTCACTGGAAATAGTGGAACGGAATGGTTTGAATAAGGAAGACCTGGATTGGGTAGTACCTCATCAGGCAAATCTGCGTATTATTGATGCGGTTGCCAAACGGTTGGGTATATCTGATAAGGTGATGATCAATATTGAAAAGTATGGCAACACCAGTGCCGGAACTATTCCGCTTTGTTTGTGGGAATATGAGGATCAACTGAAAAAAGGAGATGATCTGATCCTGACGGCATTCGGAGCCGGTTTTACCTGGGGTGCCATTTATTTAAAATGGGGATATGACGGAAAAAAGCATAAATCCGGTTTCGTAAATATTGTCGGTAATCCGAATGTAGGAAAGTCTACGTTGATGAACCGGCTGGTAGGAGAACGTATTTCGATCATCACATCGAAAGCACAGACTACCCGTCACCGTATTATGGGGATTGTGAATACGGACGATATGCAGATCGTTTATTCGGATACTCCCGGTGTACTGCAACCCAATTATAAGTTGCAGGAGACTATGCTTAATTTTTCCCAATCTGCTTTAGGAGATGCGGACGTCTTGTTGTATGTTACGGATACCGTGGAAACGGCAGACAAGAACGAAGACTTTTTGCAGAAAGTCAAACAGGTGGATTCTCCCATCCTTTTATTGATTAATAAGATTGATACGACAGACCAACCCACATTGGAAAAGCTGGTAGCACGCTGGAAAGAGCGGTTACCACAGGCAGAGATCATCCCGATTTCCGCATTGTCCAATTTTGGGATTGACTATGTGAAACAACGGGTAGAGGCCTTAATGCCGGATTCTCCACCCTATTTTGAAAAAGATGCGTTGACAGATAAACCAGCGCGTTTCTTCGTCACGGAGATCATCCGGGAGAAGATCCTTCTTTATTACCAGAAAGAGATCCCTTATGCCGTAGAGGTGGTCGTAGAGTTATTTAAAGAAGCAGAAGAACTGATCCATATCAAAGCACTGATCATTGTTGAGAGAGATTCTCAGAAAGGCATTATTATAGGACATAAGGGAGCAGCACTGAAGAAAGTAGGTGCGATGGCCCGGAAAGATATTGAACGTTTCTTTGAGAAAAAAGTATTTCTGGAAATGTTCGTCAAAGTAGAGAAAGACTGGCGTAACCGCGATAATCTGTTGAAGAATTTTGGTTACCGTCTGGATTAAGAAAAGATTTTAAACGTACAGAGGAGGTTTTATGGGAAATATAGTGGCGATAGTAGGAAGGCCGAATGTGGGTAAATCTACTTTATTCAATCGATTGACACAAACCCGTCATGCGATTGTGAATGAAGAGGCTGGTACAACACGGGATCGTCAGTACGGCAAAGTGGAATGGACAGGAAAAGAGTTCTCATTGGTAGATACCGGAGGATGGGTTGTTAATTCGGAAGATGTCTTTGAAGATGAGATCAATAAACAGGTTCAGATCGCCATAGAAGAAGCGGATGTCATTTTATTTGTAGTAGATGTGGTCAATGGTATGACCAATTTGGATACGGATGTGGCCCGGATCCTTCGCCGTTCGAAAAAGCCTATTATCGTCGTAGCCAATAAAGCCGATAATTATCAGTTACACCTGGATTCTGCCGAGTTCTATTCGTTAGGACTGGGAGATCCCTATTGCATTTCTGCGATCAATGGTTCCGGAACCGGAGATCTGCTGGATCAGGTGGTGAAATTGTTACCGGAAATAAAAGAGGAAGAGCTGGACGAGGAATTACCCCGTATCGCGGTCGTTGGCCGTCCCAATGCAGGGAAATCGTCTTTGATCAATGCCTTTATCGGAGAGGAACGTCATATTGTGACAGACATTGCGGGAACAACCCGTGATTCGATCTATACAAAATATAATAAGTTCGGCTTGAACTTTTATTTAGTGGATACGGCCGGTATCCGTAAAAAAGGGAAAGTGAATGAGGATATGGAGTATTATTCCGTGATCCGTTCGATCCGTGCTATTGAGAATTCAGACGTCTGTGTACTCATGTTAGATGGTACCCGGGGAATTGAAAGCCAGGACCTGAATATATTCTCTCTGGTGCAGAAAAACAGTAAGAGCCTGGTGGTGTGTGTGAACAAATGGGACTTGGTAGAAAACAAAACCCAGGATGCGATCAAACACTATACCAACACGATCCGGGAACGTCTCGCTCCATTTACGGATTTTCCGATCCTGTTTATCTCAGCACAGACTAAACAACGAATTTTCAAAGTGCTTGAAACAGCACAGGAGGTCTATGAAAACCGTAGAAAACGGATCCCTACCGCAAAATTGAACGAGGTGCTATTACCGATCATTGAACATACTCCTCCTCCGGCATGGAAAGGAAAATATATCAAGATCAAATACATCACCCAACTACCGGCAGGAGCCGTGCCTTCGTTTGTATTCTTCTGTAATCTTCCACAGTGGATCAAGGAGCCTTACAAACGGTTCCTTGAAAATAAGATCCGGGAAAACTGGGACTTCACCGGTACACCGATCAATATTTATATCCGGGAAAAATAAGAAATAGAATAAATTCTCATTTGTATGTTTTATTAATATACAGATGACACAGATCAGACAAGATGACCACAGATCTTTTTATTAATTTAATATAGATCTGTGGTCATCTGTTTGATCCGTGTTGATCTGTGTGCGAATCTGACTATAGGGAATTTAAAACCTGACGAGCCGCGTTAACCATGTGGGCTGCGTTGTCCGGTGTGATGCTTTCCGGGGTAAATTTAGCTACTGCGTCATTTAATTTTTTCAGTTTTGCTTTGTTTCCTTTGGCTGTGAATTCCTCTTTCAGGATGCGGATCTTTTCGAAATCCTGTATGCCTTCCACAAAACGTTCCAGACGAATACTGCTCCGGTTTCCCGGGTAGATCATATAACAATCCCCGGCAGCCCAGGTTCGGAAACGGGAGTCCCGTAAAGGATCTGCAGTCCAGCTATTCACAGCCCAGCGCAGATAACCATCATATTCGCCTGCCATGACATGCCAACCTAACCAGGCGGCTTCAGCAGGGGGAGAGAAAGTGAAGGTGTTGGGACGGGCCTCTGCACAACAGGTGTAAACCGTGCTGATCTTCCCTGCTTTTTTACGTTCTTCCAATACCTTTTCCGGAAACTCGTTCCCGAAAGAGAGGCAATAGTCATAGAGGTCCGCCTGAATTTCATCGTAATAGTGACCGGCCAGGGAGATTTTAAACTCCGGGTCTGCCTTTTTGATAATCTCTAAAGTTGGTTTCATGACATCTAATCCCCGTTCGTCCATGGAAATGATCGTTTTGTGGAACCAACCTTTTTCTCTCAGGTGCCGGGAAAAGTCTGTCAGGAAATTCAGCCAGTAATCCTCATAAGCGGCATCTCCCGGCTTCGCTTCTATAAACCGGATGCGATTGGTGGCCTGGTCAAAGTAGTCAAAACTCAATGCCCAGGGAATCATCGTGTAACAACTGATCTGTTTGTCGATTCCGATATCATCCATCATAAATTCCACCCATTTATCAAATACGGTGTAATCATATTCCCAGCTTCCGTCGAGCTTTTTCATCCGGAAGACCATACTGTCGAAATGGTCCTCCGTCTGTCCTGCTCAGGGTTTGTGCATAATGGAGGCGGTGACTGCTTTCTGTCCTGTTTGGGCGATCCGTTTCATGATCGGTCTCATCGCATCAAAATGTTCTTTGCTCCATAACGGCACATCATAATAACGTGCAACGGCATAGGGGTTTTGCCAGAGGTCCATGTGGATTTGCCAGTCTTTGGGATCGGGTAGTGTATGGTTTAATACGTCAATTTCTATTTGCAGGCTCAAGGGAGAGAAGTTGCTTCCTGTTACGGTCAGCGTCCCTTTATATTTCCCGGTTTTTGCATCTGAAGGAACCCATGCATTCATCCAGACCGGTTGAGTGGTACGGGCTACTATATCCCGGACGTTGATAATATCGAGTGCATCAGCCACCATGGATGAATCCCAGTCTGCTTTATTATACCGTTCTCCGCAGCCGGTGGTGCCGTCTTTGCTTAACTCATCGGTCATGACATATCTCACAAAGCTGGTCTCTATGGCACTGGCGGGAATGATGGAAGAACCGTTTCTGAGGTCCGAGACCGTTATTTCAGCACCGGACAGATCTGTTTTTGTCCAGAGAACAGCCTGTGCATTTACCCGTTCTCCTTTCCAGGCTTTTGTTTGCCAGTGTTTCTTGTTTTGCAGGGAGGGAATACTTCGTTTGGAATAGCGGACATCCGTACTTCCCCAGCTAAGCTGAGGGGAAGCTACTATTTTGTCCCATACCTCAGGGCCATCGTGAGGTTTTGTGTCGGTTAGTTCCTCGTAATCTCCAAAGGGATCTGTCCGGGTCGTTTGGGCGTTGCATAGTTGTCCCAGGCTTAATGCCAGTGCGGCAGAAAGAATCAGTGTGAGTTTCATGGTTGTAATTTTTAGACGTTTTCCGTCTAAAGATAGGAAATATTATTTAATCAACCGGTTGTAGTGGCAAAATAGCAGCTTCTCTTCATTGTCATAGAGATGCATCCCATTCCCTTCACAATAGCGGAACATCCGGCAATCTGCACATTCCCCCTTTTTTGTCCATGAACGATCCCGGTAGGGTTTAAAACCGTTTTCCCAGACCTGCATAAAGTCATCCCGGTAGATATTCCCCTGATGGAAATTAGCCCGTATACTGGGACAACCGGAGATCGATCCGTCAGCCAGCACGGAACCTACGCTGACACCGGCATGGCATTGGAACATACTATCCCGGACCTCTGTCTCATAATTTCCAAGGAAGCCTTCACAGCCGTAACTTAACCGGATCTTCCCTTCGTTACGGGTCTGGCGGATAAATTCGAACACCTGGGTAAATTCTTCCCGGGATAGCTGTAACTCCGGATGTTCTGCTGCTCTCCCTACCGGAAAGATGGTGAAGATACGCCACCTTTTTACCCCTGTCTCAATCAGGAATTCTTTAAACTCCTGCAAATAGGAAAGATTGTTTTTATTTACACAGGTAACAATATCCCAGACAATCTCCTGCTCCTGCGTGAGCATCCGGATGGCCCCGACGGCCTGGTCAAAGCTGCGGTCATGTCCCCGAAGCCAGTTATGGTCCTCTTTGAATCCATCTAAGCTGATGGTCATGGTGTGCAGACCCGCGGCTAACAGGGAATCCAGCCGTTGGCGGGTTAATAATAAGCCATTTGTCACGATTCCCCAGGGATATCCTCTGCGGTAGAGTTCTATGCCACAGGCTTCTATATCTTTTCTGACTAATGCTTCCCCACCGGTGAATATGATGAGCACCTGATTGGGGTTTACATGTGGGGTGATGGAATCTACTACCCGCAGGAATTCTTTGACAGGCATATCCGGCTGATTGGCTACTACCCGGCAATCACTGCCACAATGCAGGCAGGAAATATTGCACCGTAGAGTGCATTCCCAGAACAGGGTACGTAGTTCATGTAATTGTACTTTGTTCTTCCTGATTTGCCGGAAGAGTTCCAATCCGATCCGTTTTTTTATGCCGGGTTCTTTATTCATCTTCAGTTTCTTCTTTCATGATTATGGGGATCTCTTTCTCAAAGGTTCCCTCAAACCATCTGGAGCCTTTTTCGATCTGGTCCTCCTTTTCGAATTTTACCTGCAAAGAGTCTTTTTGATAAAGTCCGTTCTTCTCTCCGTCTATATCTGTCAGGATCAATTGATACTGGCCCTGCGTAAACCCGGAGTGAACCTTATGCTCAAACTTTCCTTCCCGATCACTCTGGATAGTTGCCACCTCCTCATATTCGGATTCATAGTAATTATAAGAATATTCCTCCCGGATGTCAATCTGAATGTCGGGGATCGGTTGTCCGGCTTCATTGGTGACTTTGCCTTTGAGAATATAGTTCGCATGTGGAGCTCCATATTCTACTACACCCTCCTTTTCACAGGAGTTTGTAGTAAAGCCCAGGAGAGATAGAATCCCGGCTAAGGCCCAGTTGGTTCCTTTGATAAAAGGACGATACATCTGTTTCATCTTATTTTTCTCCCTCTTTGCTTGCCTCATCTTCTCCGGAAACCGGTTTCAGGGCAATTGTGATTTCTTTTTCCGCTTCTCCTTCGAACCAGCGTTCTGCATTTTGCATGTCACTACTTTCAAAGGTGACTAAGGTCGTATCCGGTGCAAACGTTGTCCCGGATAAGGTGTCCGGATCAGAAGTGATAATCTTTACAGGCATATGATAAAGGGTGATATCGTGCGTATCCCATTCAAAATCTCCATTGATATCTGTGTAAAGTGTATCCCGGAAGTAGGTCGCATAGGTGGAATCCCTGATCTGAGAATCGTAGTTAATGATTACCTGCATATCAGGTAATGCTTTCTGGTCTGTTTCAGACACCACTTTCCCTTTAATCGCGAAGTGGGCGAACGGGCTACCATATTCGCAAATAAGAGGTTCCGGATCATCGGAGTCCGAACAGGAAAAACCCAATAAAGATAACAGACAGGGGAATAACCAACTGGTGTGTTTCGTAAATAGATGGCTCAACATTTTCATAATTCTCTCTCTTAAATTATTTTCAATCTTACTTATTCATAAGATGAATCAGGTGTTCAAGAAGTTGCATCCTGTTTAAAATATCCTGATAAAGATCGGAAAATAGTTGGAAACAGCCCTATAATTTCCTAAAAATTAGCAACAGGTTCTCTATATGCGCCGGATAATAACTAACTTGCGGGCTAATTTAATCTGACGGTAACCCATGAGAGATTTTCTCCATATCATACGGCGCTTTGTGCCCCCTTATAAAAAATACCTGATCGGGAATATTGTGTTCAATATCCTTTCAGCGATTCTCAATCTGTTCACGTTTTTCCTGATCATCCCGATCTTACAGATCCTCTTTAAATTAGATGAACAGGTGTATACGTTTAAAGAGTGGAATTTTCACCCGGATCAGTGGGAATCATGGAAAAGCCTGCCGGACCTGATCCTGAATAACTTTTACTGGTTTGTTAATCACCTGATTGAAACACAGGGTGGTTCTTTCACCCTGATCATCCTGGGTATTTTCCTGGTGGTCATGACTTTTATCAAAGTGGCCACGATGTATCTGGCTTTCTTCACGATGATACCAATCCGTACGGGAGTGGTCCGTGATATCCGGAATCAGATTAACCGGAAGATTACCCAGTTGCCGTTGGGGTTCTTCTCAGAAGAAAGGAAAGGTGATATTATCGCCCGTGTATCCGGGGATGTAAATGAGATCGAGACCTCCATTATGAGTTCCTTAGATATGCTGTTTAAAAATCCGATCCTGATCCTCATTTATCTGACCGGGATGATCATCATCAGTTGGCAGTTGACTGTGTTTGTGCTGATTCTCCTGCCGGTAGCCGGATATGTCATGGGGCAGGTGGGTAAGAAACTGAAACGTAAATCCCTTGAAGGGCAGCATCAGTGGGGTGGTCTGATGAGTCAGATCGAGGAGACGCTGGGCGGATTGCGGATCATTAAAGCATTCAATGCAGAGAAAAAGATCCAGGACCGGTTTGAAAAGAGTAATGACCAGTTCCGCCGGACTACCAATAAGATCTACCGCCGCCAGCAGATGGCGCATCCGATGAGTGAGTTTTTAGGTACCGCAACCATTGCGATCGTGTTGTGGTATGGCGGCTCATTGATCCTGGGAGATAACAGTCCGATAGATGCTCCAACCTTTATCTATTACCTGGTGATCTTTTATAGCATTATCAATCCTGCGAAAGACCTGAGTAAGTCTGTCTATGCTATCCAGAAAGGGTTAGCTTCGATGGAGAGGATTGATAAGATCCTGATGGCGAAAAGTAATATCCAGGATCCGGCATGTCCGGAACCGATCCAATTGACGAAAGAAATTGAATACCAGGATGTCTGGTTTAAATATCAGAATGAATGGGTTTTGAAAGGAATTAACCTGATGATCCCCAAAGGGAAAACAGTCGCTTTAGTCGGTCAGTCAGGTTCCGGAAAGAGTACCCTGGTAGATCTGTTACCCCGTTTTTATGATGTGAGTAAAGGAAGCATCCGGATTGACGGGACAGACATCCGGGAAGCCACCCTGCTGGATCTGCGGGGCCTGATGGGGAATGTAAACCAGGAAGCGATTCTTTTTAATGATACTTTCTTTAATAATATCTCCTTTGGTGTGGAGAACGCTACGCTGGAACAGGTACAGGAGGCTGCCCGCATTGCGAATGCCCATGGTTTTATTGTGGCATCGGATGAAGGCTACCAGACCAATATCGGTGACCGGGGAGGGAAACTTTCCGGAGGACAACGGCAACGCATTAGCATTGCCCGGGCTATTCTGAAGAATCCGCCGATCCTGATCTTAGATGAAGCCACGTCGGCATTGGACACAGAGTCTGAACGATTAGTGCAGGAGGCATTGGAAAACCTGATGAGAAACCGTACCACCATCGTGATTGCCCATCGTCTTTCGACAATCCGTAATGCGGATGAGATCTGTGTGATGCATGAAGGGGAGATTGTGGAAAGGGGAAAGCATGAAGAACTCCTGTTGTTGGGAGGATATTATAAGAAACTATGTGATATGCAGAGTTTCTGATCCTATAGGGATATAGATTGGAATAAGATATAACCACAATGAAGAATCACTATTTATTACTATTATTATTCGTACTGGCAGGTTGCAGCCTGCCGGAAGTGAAAACCGGGAAATCCGTTAGTTTTCATTTTGATAAGCCCGCCCGCCTATGGGAAGAAACGTTGCCGTTAGGAAATGGCCGGATTGGTTTGATGCCGGATGGAGGCATTGACCGCGAGTCGATTGTGCTGAACGAGATCTCTATGTGGTCCGGAAGTAAACAGGACACAGATAATCCACAGGCTTATTGGTATTTGTCTACTATCCGGCGGTTGCTTTTTGAAGGACGGAATGATGAGGCCCAGGAACTGATGTACCGGACATTCGTCTGTAAAGGAGAAGGAAGTGCCTTAGGGAACGGAGCGGATGCTCCGTATGGCAGTTACCAGTTATTAGGAAATTTACGATTGGATTACACCTATACGGGTGGTGATGACCCGGTCTCTTCCTATCGCCGGGAGTTGCGTATGGGAGATGCGGTTGCTACCACTACCTTTAAAAGAGGCTCTGTTAATTACCGCCGGGAAGTGTTTACCTCTTTTACGGACGATGTGGGGGTGATTTATTTATCCTCAGATCAGGATAAAGCCCTGAATGTGGAGATTGGTATGGACCGTCCGGAGCGGTACGAAGTCGTTACCGAAGGGAATGACTTAGTCATGCGGGGACAACTGAATAATGGTACGGACGGGAATGGAACGACCTATGCTGCCCGGGTTCGTATTTTGTTACCGAAAGGAGGCACCGTAGTGGCGGAAGACAGTACGCTTGCCATACAGAATGCATCGGAAGCTATTTTGTTGGTAGGCATGGCAACAGACTATTTTGGAGATAGTGCCGATGGGAAAACCCATATGCTGTTGTCCGGCGCTGAAAAAAAAGAGTATGCTTCCATGAAAAGAGAACATACCGCCACTTATAAAGAATTGTTTGACAGAGTAGATCTGGATCTGGGATGGTCGGAAAAAGAAAATCTTCCTATTGACCGGAGGTTGGAACAATTCCAAGAGGATAAAGAGGATCCGGGGTTAGCCGCTTTATATTTCAATTTCGGACGTTATCTCCTGATATCTTCTACCCGTCCGGGGCTTTTACCTCCCAACTTGCAGGGACTCTGGTGTAACACCATCCGTACTCCGTGGAACGGAGATTACCATTTAAATATCAATTTGCAGATAAACCTGTGGCCGGCGGAAATTACCCATCTGTCTGAACTTCACCTGCCACTAATTGAATGGGTGAAGCAACAGGTTTCCAGTGGCGAACAAACAGCAAAGGTTTTTTATAACGCACGTGGATGGGTGACTCATATTTTAGGGAATGTCTGGGAGTTCACCGCTCCGGGAGAACATCCCTCCTGGGGAGCAACCAACACTTCCGCAGCCTGGTTATGTGAACACCTCTATCATCATTATCTTTTTACATTAGACAAATCTTATCTGGAAGAGGTCTATCCGGTTATGAAAGGAGCTGCTCTCTTTTTTGTGGATATGTTAGTGGAAGATCCCCGGAATAAATATTTAGTGACGGCGCCGACCACTTCACCGGAAAACGCTTTTAAACTTCCGGACGGAAAGGAAGCACATATCAGTGCCGGATCCACCATGGATAATCAGATCCTGCGTGAACTGTTTACCTATACGATTGAGGCGGCTGCCATATTAGGAACAGATGAACCATTTGCGGAGGAATTGAAAACGAAACGTGCCCGCCTGATGCCAACCACGATCGGACCGGACGGAAGGATCATGGAATGGCTGGAGCCTTATGAAGAAGTGGAACCTCATCATCGTCATGTTTCCCATCTGTATGGACTTTATCCGGGGGATGAAATTTCGATCGAACATACGCCGGAACTGGCAGAGGCCGCTAAGAAGACACTCATTGCCCGTGGAGACCGCAGCACAGGCTGGTCCATGGCCTGGAAAATCAATTTCTGGGCACGCCTGCATGATGGTGACCATGCTTATAAACTGATCTGTGATCTGTTATATCCCTGCATTCAGGAGGGGGAAACATCTGCCAGCGAAGGAGGAACCTATCCGAACCTTTTCTGTTCACATCCCCCTTTCCAGATTGACGGCAACCTGGGAGCGACGGCGGGTATTGCTGAAATGCTTTTACAAAGCCAGACCGGAAATATCGAACTATTGCCCGCCTTACCTTCCGCCTGGAAAAGCGGAAGTTTCAAAGGACTCAAAGTCCGGGGAGGGGGAGAGGTCTCTGCGAAGTGGAAAGAGCATCTGCTGACAGAAATGGGATTGAAGGCAACAGTGGATCACCGGTTCCGTATCCGTCTGCCGGAGAATTCAACCCATCTCTCTCTGAGGCTGGATCAGAAGCCTGTTTCCTTGCCTGTAGTGAATGGTTTTTTACAGGTGGATCTGAAAGCCGGAGAAGAGATCGTATTGACTTTTTGAGAAAACCAATTGCTTTTTTTACTGTTTTCTTATAATTGTCAAT
>JAJQEE010000157.1:0-6728 GCA_021201865.1 Tannerellaceae bacterium
TAATTGCAAAATAATCAATTATATTAACATCTCAAAATTATTAAACAATAAATTGATTTTATTTCAGCCTTATAACTATATATAATCTTATAGATCTAACTATATATTATTAAAAAGAAGATGTATAATGAGTCTAAGGAGAAATTTAATCTTTCCACACAAGAATCTTCTTACTTAATAATAATTTTTTTACCAATTTAAGCCCCACACCCCATTTTTCTTTTTAACATTTTGATAATCAAGTGTTGAAAGTGTGGGGTTGTGGCTGTATTTAATACCACAATAATACCATTTTAATACCATTTTAATACCATTTTAATACCATTTTAATACCATTTTCGTAGAGACGCATATTTGCGTCTCATAGTGCATAATAGTATATGAGACGCAAATATGCGTCTCTACGAAATTTATTTATGATTGGAATAAACATAAGGATGTATTTTTATTTTCATATACTATTATACTATCCCAACATCCGGGTGTAACTACAAAGAAGATACGGATGTAAGAACCAGTAAATAGTAGATGTGAAATGCATTAATAACAGGCTTCTTATTCAGGAATACACATATAGTTCATCAGGTATGGAAATAGCAGGAAGATAAAGTGGTATTGGATGGGATTAAAGTGAGGTTGTAGGGTTGAAAACCATAAAAACAAATTGTAATCTAAAAGGGTATATCAAAAGCTTAGTTTTGACATACCCTCTTTATTTTGCCATCATATAGAAGAGTGTATATCACTTACACATTTCGTTGATAATATCAATCAATTGCCCGCCTAACTCTTCTGCCTGTTCCATAGTTGGAGCTTCGGAATAGATACGGACAATCGGTTCAGTGTTACTTTTCCGTAGATGCACCCATTGATCAGGGAAATCAATCTTTACTCCATCAACATCGGTAATATCATACTGAGCGAATTTCTCTTTGACCTTTTCCAGAATCGCATCAACATCAATTTCCGGAGTCAGTTCCACTTTCTGTTTGGAAATGAAATAAGGAGGGTAAGAGGCACGTAGTTCACTCACCTTCATTTTTTTCTTAGCCAGATGAGTCAGGAAAAGAGCGATCCCTACCAAGGCATCCCGTCCGTAATGACTGGCAGGATAGATAATTCCTCCGTTTCCTTCACCACCGATCACAGCATTCGTTTCCTTCATTTTGGCTACCACATTGACCTCTCCTACGGCGGCGGCTGTGTACTGGCATCCATAGGATTGGGTCACATCCCGCAATGCACGGCTGGAGCTTAAATTGCTAACTGTATTACCCGGCGTATTACTTAATACATAGTCACTAACCGCTACTAACGTATATTCTTCTCCGAACATCTCTCCATTTTCACAGACAATGGCCAGGCGGTCCACATCCGGATCCACCACAAATCCGACATCCGCTTTTGCCTGTTTCATCAGTTCGGAGATTTCCGTCAGGTGCTCCGGAAGCGGTTCCGGATTATGAGAGAAGTTTCCATGAGGTGCACAATGCAGTTTAAAGACCTCCTTTACTCCTAAGGCATATAAAAGTTCCGGAAGAACAATTCCTCCGACTGAATTGACACAATCAATGGCTATGCGGAATCCGGCTGCTTTGATCAGCTCCAGATCGACCAGATCCAGATTCAGAACACTCTCAATATGTTTGTGCATATAGGTCGTGTCTTCTATCACTTTTCCCAAATGGTCTACATCCGCAAAAATAAAATCTTCCGAAGCGGCCATATTCAGGACCTGCTGCCCTTCTTCCGCATTCAGGAACTCCCCTTTTTCATTTAATAATTTCAGGGCATTCCATTGTTTGGGATTATGGCTGGCGGTCAGGATAATTCCCCCACAGGCTTTTTCTTTTGCGACAGCAAACTCTGTGGTCGGAGTAGTGGCCAGATCAATATCCACGACATCAAATCCCATACCGGTAAGCGTTCCTAAAACGATCTGCTTCACCATAGGCCCCGAAATACGGGCATCCCTTCCTACTACAATTTTGTTAGTTGTGGCTGTTGTTGTTTTCCGGATCAATGTAGCATAGGCCGCTACAAATTTAACAATGGCTAACGGATTCAGGCCATCTTCCGGATTTCCACCAATAGTTCCCCGGATACCGGAGATAGATTTAATAAGTGTCATAATTTAGTTTTGTTTAGGGTGCAAATGTAAATTTTAAACGATCATAAAATATAGTTTCATAATATTGCTGAGAACGTGGACTACCTACTTTAAACGGCACAATTAACCGTACAATAGCACTATCACCCACATAATTCAGGATAGAGCCCACCCCTTCACTCAATAGTTGATACCCAGCCGGATATGAACTACTTACAGTATGATTTCCATATATAAATTCTATAGGATAATGATGGGGAGCAAACAAATCTATTAATTCATCGCTATCCAGATAACGAAACCGACATCTATATAAGACCTCCGTATTATATAAAACAGCTCTATTCCCATTCCCGGAATCAACCACATTTAAATAAACCCCGTTACTCAACTGTACAAATTCATTTTCCTCAAAAACACCATTTTCCGGATAGTCTTTAATAAGGACAAATGCACTATCATCCAACAACCGCCCAATCGCTTTTTTCTCATCTTTCAACCGGTCTGCATAGGACTTATTTTTATTGCAACCAATAATTACAAGAATAAAAGCAAACAACATTAATATATTAAAACCTCTCTTCATCTTTATATATTTAAATAAACGTATGGCAAATGTAAATAAACTCTATCACATCTGATAAACATTTGATTAATTCTTCTGATTTATTAGTAAATTGAGTGAGGAGTGACCCTCTTATTCATATTTAAATATTTCCAATCCTTTTTCAAAAACCTGAACAGCCTCTTCCAAAGTCCCGGAAAACTCACCACCGGAAGCATTTTTATGGCCACCGCCATTAAAATAGCAACCGGCAAATTCATTGCAGGGAAAATCACCTACTGAACGTAAGGAGGCTTTAATATAATCTCTGTCTTCCCGCAGAAAAACGACAAACTGAACTCCTTCTATACTCAGGGGCAGATTCACAAATCCCTCTGTGTCTCCCGGTTTATACTTAAAACGTTTCAACTCCTCCTGTGTGAGGGTGATCAATGCCGCCTGTCTTTCCGGATAGAGCTTCATCTTTTCATACAACACATATCCCATCAATCGCAACCGGGATTCCGAATGGACCTGGTTCACTTTCCGGTAGATAGCGTCTTTATCAATACCTTTTTTGATCAGTTCACTGATAATCGTATAGGTCTCCGGTTTATTGGAATTATAGGTAAAAGAACCGGTATCAGTCATCATACCTGTATAAATCGATTCCGCAGCCTTTTTGTTCAGCAAGTTGAACATACCCATCTGGCAGATAAAACGGAACACTAATTCACAGGTAGAAGAAGATTCCGGATAAGACATGGTTACCCGGCAAAAATCCGCCGGATTGAGGTGGTGGTCAATCATCACCTTTCTTCCCGGAGCAGAGACGACAGCAGGCGCCAGCTTTTCGATCCGTTTCGGTTCATTAAAATCCAGACAGAAGATCACATCCGCTTCCCGGATCAATTTCTCTGCAAAATCAGGATATTCCTCATGGATCACGATTTCTTTGACACCAGGCATCCATTTATAAAAAGAGGGGAATTGGTTCGGTACAACCACATTCACATGGTCTTTTCCATACTCGTTCAAAAAATGATAGATCCCTAATGAGGAACCTAACGCGTCTCCATCCGGAGAGACATGGGAGACAATCACAAAACGCTCCCCTTTTTCAATATATTTTTTAGCTTTCTGGATTTGTTCTTCGCGAATGATTTTCGTAATCATATATTATTTTGTTTGGTCTTCAAAGGTACTATTTTTTATACACTAAGAACAGTCCGGTGTAACTTAACACTAATCCAATAAGATCAAACCGGATCATCAGGGTACTATACGGGATCCGGCTAAACATCTCCACGACCCAGACCATACTGCCACAAAGCCATTCAATGATTCCGCCCAGCCACCCGGAACCCGGAATCCAGGCCGGGATCAAAAGCCACAGAAAAGTAAGCGGTATCAATAAAGTGGTAAGAAATGTCAGTGGTATATTGGTTAACAGGAACAACAACGGAAAATACCCGAAATAATATAAACAGAGAAATGTCACCCCTGTCTGCGCAGACAAGGTCACAATTACCCAACTCCAGGGAATAGCGATCAACGGATTCTTAACCTCTATCCGGTTATAGACCGGATAAAACAGGTGAATCGAAAGGACAGCTACATAACTTAACTGGAAACCGATATCAAAGAGATACCATGGATGGTAGACCAGCATCAGAAAAGCTGCGGCAGCCCAGGTATTATAACCATCTATCCCTCTCCGGAATTGCCGGCCTGTGAGGTAGAGAGAGAGCATTAAGCCTGCCCGGACAGCCGAAGGAGACAATCCGGTCAACACCACATAGATCCATAAAAAAAACAAGGACCAGAAAAAATTTGACCCGGCCACTCCACCCGGTAGAAGGAAGAAAAAAGAATAACCAGCCCAGAAAACTTCCGGCAATCGCTACATGGAATCCACTGACAGCTAAAATATGCGCCACACCCGTAATGGAGAATTGCTGACGGGTTTCCCGTTCCAGGTTCTGCTTCTCTCCGAAAGTGATGGTTTGCAGAACAGCCAGTTCTTTATCAGCTAAGGATAGTTCATGAAGAGAAGAAAGGATCTGATCTTTTAGTTCGTTAGCCTGTGGCTCATACGGGAGTTCCCATGAAAATAAAGAGCCTTTTTGCTGGATATAAAAAGTAACCTGTATGGATAAGAACAGTAACAAGACAGAAAACAGTACACCCCATACCCAACGGGCATGGTAGGAAAGAGCCACTCTCTCTTTCTTACAGCTACATCCAATCAGGGTGAACCCTGCCGGTACAAGCAGGATAAAAAAAGAGATCTTCTCTAACGGAAACCAGGTTTGCAGGAATATACCGGTTATCCATACGAGAAGCGGCCGGACAAACGGCCGTTTCTGCAGTTCTTTCATCAGTTAAGGTTTGGTTCGTTATCTGGTTTTCTTTATAGCTCCTTCAGTTCCCGGATCGTCTGTGCCGGATCCGGTGACCCAAAAACAAAAGCTCCGGCAACGAGGATATCCGCTCCGGCTTCTACCATTTGCTTCCCTGTTTCCAGATTGATTCCGCCATCGACTTCGATCAGGGTATTCAATCCTTTCCGGAGGATCATCTCTTTTAACCTCCTGGTTTTATCCACAGAATGCTCAATAAAATGTTGTCCGCCAAATCCCGGATTCACAGACATCAACAACACCATATCCACATCCTGGATAATATCTTCCAACAAGCTGACCGGAGTGGCAGGATTTAAAGTGACTCCTGCTTTCATTCCTGCCTCTTTTATAGCCGTAACCGTCCGGTGCAGATGGGTACAGGCCTCATAATGGACATTCATCATATAGGCTCCGGCTTCCGCTACTTCCGGGATGAACTTCTGCGGTTCCACGATCATCAGGTGCACATCCATCGGCTTCTTACAAACCGTTTTCACCGCATCCAACACCGGAAAGCCAAATGAGATATTCGGAACAAATACCCCATCCATTACATCCAGGTGAAGCCAGTCCGCTTCACTCTCATTGATCATTTCTATCTCCCGCTGCAAATGTAAAAAATCACCAGCCAGCAGGGATGGCGCTATTTTGTGTTTCATATTTTTCCTGCCTTTTCTTTATATAACAAACAAAGGTACATAAAAAGAAGAAAGAAGGTGTCCCAAAAGTAAAACGAGAAATTAAAAAAGCTACGATTTATAAGTAACTACCCCGACAGGGGTAACATGTAAATAACCGCGGGATGCAATCCCGTGGTAGACAGAGACTCTCCTCTTATCAACCCTAAAAGGGTTGAACCCACTTCGGGGTTCTTAGTAGGGGGATACTGTCTACCACGGGATTGCATCCCGCGGTTATTTACATTCAAGCCCTTCGGGCTTACAAACTGTAACTTTATCAAAGAGCATATACACTTTGGGGACACCCATTTTCACGAAATTTCCTAATTCAGAACAAACCCACACAAGTCATTGTTCATCACGGGTTCTGTGTGATACACCCGGGCAAACTGAGTCAGAAAGTCCAATGTTCTTTTTTCGGCGTGCCTCTGTCTTCTGTCTGGTTGCTGTTCTTTTTATCCAATTTCTTCATGCATTGAGTAGAACAATTCTTCATAGGCACTTTTTTAATGTTATACTAAAAAACGCATATGCCACCTACTTATTGCATGCAGGTAAAAATATTTTCAGGATCAGGCCAAAGAGAGTTCCATTTGATTCTCTTCCGCCAGACGACGCATATTCAGAATCGCATACCGCATACGTCCTAAGGCTGTATTGATGCTCACTCCGGTCAGGTCTGCAATTTCTTTAAAACTCAGATCCTGATAGTAGCGCATCTCTAATACCTCACGCTGATTGTCCGGTAGATGTTTGATCAGTTTTTTCACATCAGACAAGACCTGATGGCGAACCATATTATCTTCAATAGTTCCGTCACAAAGTTTTACATTATTGAACAGGTCTACTTCCACCTCGTCGTTTGAAACCGTATTCTCACTCCGCTCCTGACGGAAGTTATCTATAATCAGATTATGAGCAATACGGGTGATCCAGGCTTTAAACTTACCGGTCTCCGTGTAGCGACCCTGTTTAATAGTCATAATCAC
>JAJQEE010000157.1:6738-14108 GCA_021201865.1 Tannerellaceae bacterium
TCACTTTCACAAAAGTCTCCTGGAAGATATCTTCCGTCAGATCTCTGTTTCGAACAATAAAATAAATATAGGAATGAATGGTGCTTTTGTAACGGTTTAACAACACATCAAAAGCTGCATTTTCACCTTGCGCATAACGAACAACCAACTCTTCGTCGGCCATCATTTTTAATTTGCTCATTACTTTCTATTTTTGGGATTCGTCGAGTAATGTGTATGCTATAGGCAAAAGGATTTAATTGTTAGACATTTTTTATTTCGAAGCAAATTAAGTAAAAGTAATTTAAACAAGCAAACTTTTGGTTTATTTTTATTAAAAAGAATATCCCCTGCCCGTACTTTGTAGTACGAACAGGGGATATTTTTGTACAAAATCCTTAGATTCGCTTAAAACTTATATCCAAGTGTCAAAGCGACACGATGTGCTTTATCTTTCAGGGAAGCCGGATCGGAACCCACAACCACTGTGTTACCATTTATATCTTTGATGTTATCATCCACAGCAGTTGCAGAGAATAAATAGGCATTCTCTCTATGTTCTCTATATACGTATGCTAAATCCGCATAGAAGCTACGGGTAAAACGGTAACCGAAACCTACCGAATAGGAACTTACTCCCCTGTCAACCGTGTAATGAGGAACAGTACCGGATGTAAAGATCTCATATTCTCCATTTTGCAGAGCACTGGTAGCAGAACTGCTTTGCCAGCTACCACCCGCACGAACCGCAAACTGTGGAGTAACTTTATACTCTGCCCCTACTCTCAGTGTATGTGTACTTTTGAAATCCTGTTTGATATAATCCGTTTCATCCACCCACTCATATCCGTCCGCATCATACAAACGGGTATTAGAGAAGTTCGACAATTCATAATCCACACTGATCAACGCATCCTGGCCAATAATCCCGGCCGCACTGAAAATCCAGCGGTCCGGTGTGCGGAAACGGTATTCCGAATAATTATATTCAGGAGTCTTAGCATCGTACTGAGGGACATGCTTTCCGCTGTTATCATAATATCCATCAATATAAGTACCTGCTTCCGCATAGTAATAGTCTGTTAGTTTATACCAGGTGGGAGAATTATAGGCTACCCCCAAACGCAGGAAGTCAGCCGGACGGACAATAGCACCAATATTAAATGCATACCCGGTTCCATCCGTAGCTAAAGAGTTATCTAAATACAGGTTATCCGATCCTCCGAACGTTTCATCATAAGTCGAGTACATCCGGTAATTCATATCCGTTACCGCAAAAGTAGCTCCCAGGAAAACCAAATTGGAAATATTCGTGGCAAAAGAAAAGTTATATTGGTCAATTCCCCCTTTTTCACTGACTGTCAGGGTTGAATTAGAAGGTTCATAGTAAAGCCATTCGGTATCCCCATCCTGTTTATATTTACTACCGCTGTTATTCCATTCACCAAAGCCTGAATGATAGTTATTGGAAGATCCCGGATTGGTTCCAAAATAGCCAGCCTCATATCCTAACACAGACATCCAACCCAGATTCCGGTTATTATAAGGATCATATCCTCCGTCTATCCAGATCAGGTCATTCTCATTAATACCATAAGAAATAGCCGCCGCATAATCTGCTAAAGAAAAAGATTGTCTTCCGGAAACCCGGTAGGTACGGTCAAAACTTTTGGCACGATGATAACCGAATCCGAAGTTCCAGCCAATGATCCCTTCATCATTACCGGTAGGGAAATAACCTACATAAGAGAAATTATCCAGGTTAAAGCGGGTTTTACTTCCGGTCGCATTCGTTCCGTTGAAATCAGAACTTGCATTCATCATATTCAAACTAACGGAGGTCACTATTTCAGAACTACGAAAAACACCTAAACCGGCCGGGTTGGTACTCATCACGGAAACATCCCCGCCTAAAGCACCAAAGGCACCACCCATCCCCATAAAACGGGCTGTTCCATTCATATCTTTCTGAGAGAGTTTATAAGCATCCATCTCACCTTGTGCCATCAATGCGCCTGTACCTGTTAAAAACGCGGCCGCTAATACACATGTAATCTTCTTCATCGCTACTCTTATTTTCAAATTCTTAGATTTAAAACAAGGGTACGAAAATCGTACCCTTTTACTAACAATATATCAGTTTATATTTCTGTTTATCTGCGGCCACCACCACCGGATGAACGGCTTGAACCACCACCGCCACCACCACTGGAACGGCTGCTGCCGGCTGAAGAACTACCCATGGAAGAGCGGCTGCTACTACCGGAAGAACTTCTGGATGGTGTATAGGATTGAGTACTCCGGGTTGAACTACCGCTATTCACAGCGGAAGAAGAACGGGTACTCCGGTTATTAGAAGGCGCAACAGACTGACGGTTACTGCTGCCGGAAGCAGATGTTCCGGAAGATTCCCGTGTGACTCTCGTACGGCTGGATACACCGGATGTCGTTGAGTTGTTACTCCGGGTAGTCGCATTGTCTGAAGAACGAACAGTGGTTCCGGCGCTACCTGAACGGGTGGTTGCCGTACCTGTACTACGGTTGATTGAACGGGTGCTCACCGAACTGTTAGAGCCGCTTCTTAAAGAAGAACTGTTCCGGCTGCTGGTTGTATTACTTCTCACACTACTTGCGGAAGTTCCCCTGCCTGCAGTTGAACGGTTGGAAATACCTCTTGTGGTCGTTGACCGTCCGTTATTCCGGTAGGTGTAAGGAGAGTAGTAATGATGATGGTGGTGATGTCCCCAATAGCCACCGTAATAACCTCCCCAATATCCTCCGTAGTAGTAAGGACTGTGCCAATACCAGGGACTATGATAACCGGCGTAAAAACCGCCCCATCTGCCACCCCAGCCAAAGCTCCAGCCCCAGGAAGGACCGTACCAGCCGGAATAGTACCATGGATCATACCAACCATAATAGGAAGGTCCCCAACCATAGCCCATATTTACATTGACATTCACCGTAGCATATCCATCATTGTAGTCCGTATCATATCCATAGGCATAATATCCGTCACTTAAATAAAGATCTACCTGGTCAGCACCGGCAATGGATATTTTACTGGGAGAGTGGTAACGGATAATACGTTCCGTATATTCATTGTCGGAAGAGCGTTTCTTATCACTCTTCACTTCAACCCGGCCATCATCCACAGTTTCGTCCCCGTAGTATGGCTCTTCGATATCCATACTCACATACCGGCGATTGTACTCATCAACATCACGCGTATTACTGCTTACTGCAGAAGGAAGGGATGTTTTCAGCGGCTCGTCCTGTACAGCTTCCGCAATAACCCAATTTGTTTCCTGCGGAGATTGTACCACCTGTTTCTCTTCAGTTTTTTTCTTTGTCTTACCTGAAGAGAAATACACATCATCGAAGAACTCCTCCTGGGCATTCATGGTGAAAGCTACCAGAAGCATTCCGATCAAGGATGTCATTTTAATGGGTTTCATACGTTTTCTCCTCCTCTTGTTTTTAATAAATACTCTTTGTTTTTCTATTAGACTGACTTTACCAGTCAAGGGTTTAAATGCGTCCTGCTCCAAACAAAAAAACATTTCCGCATTCATATACAAATATAACTTATTTCACCCGGATTTCCAAGCCTCTATATAATATTTAACTATATCATAAATGACTGTCTTATGGATACATGATACGGGTTCACAAAGAAGATGAAAAAGAAAGGAAAAACGCTGCATGAATGAACCGGATAGTCTATCATATAGAGGCAGGCGAAGGTTACTAAGAAAAGCGACACGAATATATACTATTAACTACAAATAAAAAACAGCGCAAATCTTAAAGACTTTACACTGTTTCCTGCGGTTTCAGATAAGATGCCTGGTAAGGAAAAGGATCCACCAGATTCACCTTGATACTATTTCCTGACTTTACACAAAGAAGGCTTTTGTCCTGCAATTCCTGGCTATTCATATCGAACAGCAGCTTCGGATCAAAGTGATGTCCATTCACCCGGACCTCAAAGTGTAAATGATCGGTCGTTGCCCTACCGGTCCGTCCGACTAATGCGATCGGTTGTCCGGCAGTCACCCGTTCACCCGGTTTGACCAGATTTTTAGCATTGTGGCTATACAAGGTCTCTAATCCGTTATAATGCCTTACTACAATCACATTCCCATAGGCTGCGTATGGTTTCGACATACGGACTACCCCGTCAAAAGCAGACACAATCGTATCTTTTGCGAAGGTTTTCAGATCGACACCCGTATGGTTTTTACGGTTTCCTTTATAGTCCGAAATCAACTTCGCACCCCGAAGCGGAAAGGAATAAGCATCCTCCCGGATCTGTGTCAGGTCAATCAAAAGTTCATTGTCCCAGGCAAACAGCTTGGGATCTCTCACGGTAACATCCTGCATATCACTTGCCGTAAAGACATCAGTGATATCCACTCTGGTTACATCCATAAACTCACTATCGTCCAAAATAGCAACAGACTCAAAGGCATTCAATTCTAACTGTGGTATCTCAAATGTTATTTCAGGAAATACTACCTGTGCGGCAGGTTTCCATGAATTAGTTTGAGTAGTAGTCTGAATTGTATGGCAAGTAGAGAAAGCGACTAAGGTTGAAACACATAGTAGTAGGTTATACAGTTTTTTAAATCTCATAATTCGTTATTTGGTTCCTGCAAAGATAAACAAAATTCCTGTTTTTATGAAATAAGTGCCGGAAGCGTTCACTTTTTTTCACCTTCCCCAACGGTTCTTCAACGTTTGGCCGAAACCGGTTTTCATATATTCACATATATTAAATGAAGTAGATAGTATATAGTAGATGATCGTTAGTAATAAAATAGTTAAGCAGGAAAATCCGTATGTAAAATACGACTAACGATCATCTACTTCTGTCAATTATTTCTTTTCTGCAATTACCCGGTCATATATAAACAGGGCAATAACAGCGACCAGCCCTATCGCAAACAGTACTATCCACAATCTGGAAGGTGAGTAGGTGTCCCAAAGGATATTGGTTAACTCTCTGGAGCTGACATTTAACTGTCTGGCTACTTCCGTAAAATAGGCATTATTGGATAATCCTTCCGGGATCTGCAGGCCTTGTTGTGCCGCATAATCCTGTACGATCGTTACCTTATCTGACATCTTCTGGTACACATTTCCGGAAATGTATCCGGCCATCACATTTCCCAGAAATACAGGGATGAAAGAATATCCCATATATAACGCTTTCTTGTCTGCCGGAGCAATACGCCCGATATATTCCGTAATTTTAGGAGAACCTGCCATTTCTCCTAACGCAAAGATCAGGATCGCCACTAACGTAAACAGAACATTTTGGGAAACCAATGTCAGGGACATCCCGATAGAACACACCAGAAAACCACTCATCATGGATTTAAGAGGTTTCATCCTCATCACAATACTGGAAACGATGATCTGGAAAGCAATAATATATAAAGCATCCATATTGGTGATGAATTCAGAGTCCATTACACCGGGGGATACACTATAATTTTCAGCAATAAAAGGAAGATAGGTATTAAAGAAATTAAATACGGCACTTGTATCCACCCACTGAGAGATAAACACAGGTAAGGTAAAGAACAACTGGTTATACATCGTCCAGAAACCGGCCACGATCAGGAGGAAAATAAGGAATTTGGTATCCTTGAAAATCCCTCCCATATTCCGGAAAATAGTGGCAAAAGTCTTTAACAGGGATTCTTTAGGGGCATTATTCTTTTCTCTCGGAGGTTCATTATAGAAAAATAAAAGAATGAAATTCACCGCAATGATCGCCGCGGAAACATAAAAGATCAGGTGAGAGGTTCCCTTAAATAACAAAGTGACCATAGGACCGAAAAAGGCACCGATGTTCACCATCATATAAAAAATCCCAAAACCGATGGAAGCAGTTTCATCGGTAGTCGTTTTAGCAATGGTCGCAGAGATCACCGGCTTAAACAAAGCAGCACCCAAAGCCAGATATAAATACATGAGAAAAACCCCGGTAAACGTAGAAAACATAGGTAGTAAAATAAAGGCCGAAGTATAGATCACAAAAGCAAGAAACAGGACTTTTTTATAGCCGTAACGGTCTGCGATCGCTCCGGTCAGGACCGGCAGGAAATACAATATACCGGTTCCCACCCCCATAATCGTACCTTTCTCTGCCTGGGAAAATTCCAGCCCTCCCATATCGGAAGAACCTGTCAGATAATTAGCGAATAACATGAAAAAACCGTACCAGGCCCATCGTTCAAACAGTTCGATCGTGTTCGCGACCCAAAAAGTACGGGGAAACTTACTGAAAATACTCATAACTAAAATTGTTTTTTTACGCCCCTGCTAAAAGGGTATGTGTGTTACATGATTAATTTCTAAGGGAAATTAAGGGTTGGACGCAAATATAATAGGAAAAGTTCAGGCATACAAAAGAGAAGGTATTTAATCCGTGTTTCCCGCATAGGCGGGGATCGCATGACAACTGTCGGTTGTTCCCATTAAATAAGAACTAACTGTCGGTTTCTCTGCGATCCCCGCCTATGCGGAGAATCCGTTTACAACCTTCCGGGTCATTCTTCCGGGATAGCCAACGGACGATTCAATAACCGGTAGACATAACATTGCATGATGTATAACATAGGAGCTGCGATCAGAAGGCCTATACCAAACAAAACAGCACCTATTATAAGCACCAGGACCATGACGAACGCCAGGAGGATCAATGGTAAAGACTGTCCCCGGGTGATATCCCAGCTATGTTTCAAAGCATCGATAGCGCCCATATCATCATCCACGATCGCCGCGACATAAAACTGAAGCCGGATAGCCATATAAATACCCGGAAGCACTAATAGAATAAGTCCTATGATAAAGATAGCGGCAAAAAGGATCCCACCGATAAAAGTCGCGAAAAACTTCCTTGCCTGCTGGCCATAGGCGGAAAACTGAGGTTCTTCCCCATCCATAGTCTGGAAAATATTTTTATAATACCCCAGATAAAAAACTAAGGAAAAGAGGGCGAGCACGAGGCTCATAAATAACCGGGTCACAGAAGAAGGGGGCGTATATAACTGAATACCCCAGAAGATCATATAAAGCAGGATATAACCGGTAAATAATCCAACCAACACCCAAACCTGAGACTTAAGGTATCTCCACGAAGCTTTCACCACCTCGGGAATCACAATTTTAGCTTCCATACTCTTGAGTTCTTTTATGATTAAGTAATTACAAATTTATAATTTATTACGAAGAATACAATTCCATTTACCTCAAATATTTATCCGGGCTCTTTCATAAAACCATTTTATATTCCCGGGAGTTTCGCAGGGCTGTTAAATTTTCTTGCAAATGTTTTATATGCTGATTATTCTATCCTGTAAGGGTACCAGCAACAG
>JAJQEE010000159.1 GCA_021201865.1 Tannerellaceae bacterium
GATAATATATTTCTTTCGGAAAAAATACTCTTAAAGAGAGGATATTCGATTTGTTTCTGACAAAATCCAATAGCAAAGATCAGGGAAATTACTTTTTACGAATTTCTTTCCTGAACTTCTTTAAATATATAGCGGAAACAGGTAGGTATCTATTTGTTAATAGGTAAAAATAAGAAAAGCAGACCTTCACAGGGTACATATCTCATCAAAATTTATTACATTCGTAACTTAACCGTAATTTGTTAACCGTTTCTTTGTCGTCTGAAAATCAGACGAACTAATATACAAACTATTAATAATTAAACGTATGGAAAAACTTAACAACGCCGTTGAAAAAGCCAGGAAGCGCCAGTACTCTCAAGTCAGTACACTTCTGTTTTTATTCCTAATGATTGGGTATCAGATCACATTCGCCCAACAGTCAGTAACCATTCAGGGTGTAGTCAAAGACCATACCGGAGAACCTATTATCGGTGCAAATGTGGTGGAGAAAGGGACCACCAATGGTATTGTTACCGACTGGGATGGTCATTTCACTCTTATCCTGAACCACGCGAACACCCCTTTGCTGATCAGTTATATTGGTTATCATCCTCAGGAGGTAAGTACACAGGGTACTCAAAACCTGCATATCCAATTAGTGGAAGATACCCAGAAATTGGATGAAGTAGTGGTGATCGGGTATGGGGTTCAGAAAAAGAAGGATCTGACCGGTGCCGTATCTATTCTGGAGATCGGGGATCTGAAAGACACGCCCGTGTCCAGTGTGGATCAGATGATGCAGGGGAAATTATCCGGGGTAAACGTCATTCCGGATAATATGCCTGGTGGCGGAGTAGCGGTCCGTGTACGGGGATTTAGTACGATCCGTAATAATGATCCGCTTTATATTATTGACGGAGTACCTGTGGAAGGAGGTATCAATTTCCTGAACCCCAATGATATTGAAAGTATGCAGGTGTTAAAAGATGCCTCTTCCGCTTCCATCTACGGAGCACGCGCTGCCAATGGAGTGGTGATCATCAGCACCAAAAAAGGTAAAGAAGGGATATTTAGTGTCACGCTGGATGCTTATATGGGAGTGCAGACTTCCGCGAAGCAACTCCGCATGCTGAATGCCCAGGAATATGGTGACCTGTTATGGGAAGCCCAGCGAAATGACGGGAAGACTCCGGTTAGTGATGTGTACGGGACAGGCGACCGGGCTGTGATTCCAGCTTTTCTGGATGATGCGCAACGGGTTCCGTCTGCGGATGTGGACTGGGTAGACGCGATCATGCAAAACGCGATGGTACAATCGTATAACCTTTCCCTCTCGAAAGCTGACCAGGTGAGTAACCAGCTTTTCTCTCTTGGCTATTTTGACCAGGACGGATTAATGAAATATACGGGCTTCCAACGGGTCACCGGCAGATTCAATTCCGAATATAAGTTATTCAATAACCGGATAAAGATCGGGGAAAACCTTTCCCTGTCCCATTCCTGGGGAACTACTGTGTCCAATAACGCGGCCTTAGGGGGTATGCTCTACGATGCCTATAAAACAGCAGCTATTACACCTATCTATGACCTGGATGGAAATTTCGCAGGAAATCCTTTAGCGGACATTCAGAACCCTTTGGGACAGCTCTACAGAAACAAGGATAACTCTCAGAAGTCCAGCCGGGCATTTGGTAATCTGTATGCGGAAGTAGAGATCCTTGAGGGATTGACTTACCGGACCACTTTTGGTATGGATTATCTCAACCGCTACTATCGCAGGTTCAGCCCTAAATATGTAGAGACCCAGGTACAGCAGCCAAGCAGTCATGTGAATACATCCAATACGTGGATATTCAACTGGGTATTTACTAACACGCTGAACTATAACAAAACATTGGATAAACACTCCATTGGTATATTAGCAGGGATTGAATCTAACCGGAGTACTTCCGAATGGTTCTCTGCCTCCCGGGAAGGTTTTGCCTCGGACGATGAGAACTTCCATTATCTGGATGCCGGGGATAGCAGCACACAAAAAAATGCCGGTTCCGCTTCTCAATCTTCGCTGATGTCCTATTTCGGGAAGGTAGACTATAGTTTCGATAACCGTTATCTGGTGGGCGTTACGATCCGCCGGGATGGTTCTTCCAAACTGGGTGATAATAAATGGGGTAATTTCCCTGCAGTATCCGCCGGATGGCGTATCAGCAGCGAACCCTTTTATAACTTCGATGCACTCAGTAACCTGAAAATTCGTGCCGGATGGGGGCAAAATGGTAATTCTGATATACCTCCCTACTCTACCATAGACTCCTATGCCAGTCACCTGGATCATTCCAATTATCCGATAGATGGTAGCCAGAGTTCCGTAACTACCGGATACACCCAGACCCGGAACGGAAACCCGAACCTCAAATGGGAAACCACTACCCAGACCAATATCGGTCTGGACCTGGGATTTCTGAATAATGAACTGGGGATTGTGATTGACTGGTTTAATAAAAACACCAAAGACTTATTGTGGGAACGTTCTATTATCGGAACCATCGGTGGTACGAATGAAAAAGTATGGGACAACGTAGGCAAAATGAATAACAAAGGGATCGAGATCGAGATCAATTACAAGAAAGCACTCAGTAAAGATTTGGGATTCAATGTGGCACTTAACTTATCCCATATTAAAAACAAAATGACGGAACTGAATGAAGATATATCCTATATCGGACTTCCATCCAGCGTCATTCACTCGTTGAACTTCGACCAGGAAGTGTCCCGTTCTGCCGTCGGGCAACCGATTGGTTCCTTCTATGTATATCGCGAAGCGGGCCTTTTCCAAAGTGAAGAAGAGATCCGGAACTACACCAATTCCAAAGGGGAACTGCTTCAGCCGAATGCGCAACCGGGAGATATTAAGTTTGTGGATGTGAATGGAGACGGTGTGATTGATGGAAATGACAGGGATTTCGTGGGTGACCCCATGCCGGATGTGACCGCCGGTCTTACCTTAGGATTGAATTACAGGAATTTTGATATCAGCCTGTTTTTTCAGGGAATGTTTGGAAATGAGGTGTATGATATGACGAGTTATATCGGGGAGTTTTTCAACCAGTCTCAATATAACAAAAGTGAACGGATCAAAGACGCGTGGCGGCCGGATCACACGAATACGTCTATTCCCCGCCTGACCATGGATGATCCGAACAATAATATCCGTCCTTCTTCTTATTATGTACATAACGCTTCTTTTGTCCGCCTGAAAAACATGAAGATCGGATATACTTTCCCTCCGTCTATCCTGTCTAAAATAGGATTTAATACCCTCTATGTGTATGCACAGGCAACGAACCTGTTTACTATCACAGGCTATCAGGGTATTGATCCGGAGGTCGGACTACAAAGTTACTCCACCGATTACAGAAATCTGGATATGGGTGTTGACCGGGGTATCTATCCGTTATCCCGTACATTCACATTCGGATTAAATATGAGTTTTTAAATTAAATAAAAAGACATCCTTATGAAAAAAGATATTATATATCACATGTGCAGCTTTTGTATTGGTTGCCCGTAATGACTTCCTGAATGAAACTCCGGTTGGGGAACTTACCCCGGAACAGGCCGGAGATCCGGCGAATATCGAAGGGATCGTTATTTCTGCCTATGCTGTGTTAGACGGGCAATTTGATGATGCCAGCAGTGGACTCAACTCTGGTTGTTCCAACTGGCAGTTCGGAGATGTGGTTTCTGATGATGCCTATAAAGGTGGCGGAGGAACGGGAGACCAGAATCAGATCCACCTGATGGAAATATTTAATACGAACTCGACTATTCTGGATTTCAACCGTAAATGGCTGGCCCTTTATGAAGGGGTGAAACGGTCCAATCAGGCGATCCGGGTATTAGAGAACAGCGAGTATGACAAAAAAAGGGAACGGATCGCAGAAATGAGATTCCTCTGCGGACACTACTATTTCAACCTGAAAATTATCTATAACCGGATCCCGTATATAGATGAAACGGTGGTGGATGCTTCCGAATATGCTTACATATCGAATCATGAATATACATCCGAACAGTTATGGGAAAAGATCCTGGATGATTTTAAGGCGGCTTATGACGTTTTGCCGGATTCACAGAGTGACGCCGGCAGGCCCTGCAAACTAACGGCCCGTGCCTATATGGCCAAAGTCTATCTTTACCAACAGCGCTGGCAGGAATGCGCGGCTGCCTGTGATGAAGTGATCCAGTCAGGTAAATACGCCCTGCTTCCCAACTTCCGGGATGTATTCCTTCCTGAAAATGATAATAGCCAGGAGATCCTTTTTTCCGTACAGGCTTCCATTAATGATGGATCTCCTAACAATTACAACGGTAATCCGGGTGACCGCCTGTTACCTCCGGGGGGGACCTTATCCCTCCTACGGTTTTCTTCGCCCTTCCCAGAACCTGGTGAATGCGCATAAAACAACCAGCCAGGGACTCCCTTTGAATGATGGGAAAGATGTTTCTGATGATGATTATGTAGATCCTCGCCTGGATCATACCGTAGCCCGTCCGGGTATTCCATTTCTGGATATGCAGCTGTATGACTGGACTCCTAGGGAAGCCACTATCTATGGGCCTTATAGTCCTAAAAAAACGGATGGTTTCTATGAACTCTCCTTATTACCTTCAGATATGGCCTTATGTGAATGCCCTGAATTTTTATCTGATCCGCTATCCGGATGTATTATTATGGAGAGCGGAAGCCGCCATAGAACTGGGGGATTGGAATACAGGTTTGCTTTATATTAACCAGGTTCGTGAGAGAGCTCAAAGCAGCCAGGTAGTCCGGACAATGGATGATACGGCAGATGCCGCCCGGTATGCCGTAGCCCCTTACTCCGGTTTCTCTTCTAAGCAGGAGGCCATAGAGGCTCTGCGCTTAGAAAGAAGACTCGAATTTGCCCTGGAGGGACAACGTTTCTTTGACCTGGTCCGTTGGGGGATTGCAGATGAAGTGATAAACAGTTATTTTGAAAAAGAGAAGACATTCCGCTCTCATTTGCAGAATGCCCGCTTTACGAAAGGAGTACATGAATATTTCCCGATTCCACAAAGTGTACTGGATCTGAGTAAAGAAAATGCAATCACTCAGAATAACGGGTATTAATTCTTTCCTTTAATCGCCAAAGGAGGAGCATTGTAAGTCTGTTGCAAATTTTCGAAAGCCTATTTTGTCGTGGGTGTCCCAAAAGTCTATATGCTCTTTGACAAAGTTACAGCTTGTAAGCCCGGAGGGCTTGCATGTAAATAACCGCGGGTGAAACCCGTGGCGGAAAGCAGTCACATGCTATGAACCCCGAAGCGGGTTCAACCCTTTCTGGGTTGTTGTGGAGAGGGGTTTCGCCTACACCCCGGGTTCTACCCGGGGTTATTCACATGTAACCCCTGTCGGGGTAATTACTTATAAATCGTAACTTTTTAATTTTCTTGTTTTACTTTTGGGACACCCCCTTTGTTTATCATCTTATTTTGTTCGCCGGGACGAAATCTTTTATCTATGGGAGTCTGTTAAATGTTTTTTCTTTCATTTATCAATTATCCATTGTCAATTATTCATTATTATACTTATCTTTGTAGATGATGAGGAATGTTTTCACATATTCAGTCATAGGGCTTTCGGCTTTGCTCATTACGTATGGGGGAGCCGGGGTGAACCTGATGTCTTACTGTTGCGACGATTGCCGCTCGGAAGGGATCGGGGTGGTGGTGATTGATAAGTGTTGTGAAATCCATAATCATCTCCATGACACAACAGGTCATGATCATCACCATTCTTCCAACAGGATGGATGATTGCACGGAGCATTTTTGTGAAACGGATTGCTGCAATCTGGAACGGATCAGTTTTGAGTGGGATCACACGACTCATCAACTACAGGACATTCAGCCTGTCATTTGTGACTTACTGCCGATTGATCTTCCGGTGGCTTCTCTTTTGTTAGCGATGGAAGAAACCACCACTTCTTCAGCAGAGCAGTATAGCCCGCCACTGATCCATTGCCCCCGTGGCTATCTTTCCCTCCTTACCACTCTTTTGATTTAAATAGGACAACGTATGAAAAAGGTCAACGGAATCATTCCGGTTGATCTATTATGCGTTTGTATCATTTAAATCGAAAAGAAATGAAATCTATTTATCTATTACTTCTGTTTATCCTGTTTTCTTCTGCCGTCCGGGCCGGAGAGAAGGTAAAAGGATATGTCTATGATGAAAGGAAACAACCCATCATAGGCGCGAATGTGTACTGGGAAGGTTCCCAGAATGGGACGACTACGGACACCGATGGTTTTTTTGAAATTGAACCGATTGCTGCCACACAGAATTTAGTGGTCAGTTATATCGGATATACCCCGTCCATTACGCCGGTAGAAAATCCACAGACCCTCCTTCATATTACGATCAAAGGGGAAGTGGAACTAAGCGAGGTGGTTGTCAGTGAACGGAAAATGGGAACCATTGCTTCACGTACCAGTGTGTTGCAAACCTCTAAGATTACGTATGACGAGTTATGCCGGGCCGCCTGTTGTAACCTGGCGGAGAGTTTTGAAACGAACCCTTCCGTGGATGTTTCCTATTCGGATGCCGCTACGGGAGCACGCCAGATCAAACTGTTAGGACTTTCCGGAACCTATGTGCAGATGTTGACGGAAAACTATCCGAACTTTCGTGGGGCTGCCTCTTTGTATGGACTGGATTATGTGCCGGGGCCCTGGATGGAAAGTATCCAGGTATCCAAAGGGACCTCTTCTGTAAAGAATGGGTATGAAGCATTAGCGGGACAGATCAATGTGGAATTCAAGAAGCCTCCTACGGCTGATATTTTTTCCGGGAATGTATTTGCCAGTGATGCGGGAAGATATGAGGCCAATACGGATGCCTCCTGGCATATTAATGATAAGGTATCCACCGGATTACTGCTGCACTATTCCAATGATACCCGCCAACATGACGGGAATGGGGACGGTTTCTTAGATATTCCTTTGACCGAGCAGTATAATTTGATGAACCGCTGGTACCACCAGTTGGATAACTACATTGCCCAGTATGGTTTCCGTTATCTCCATGAAAACCGGACGGGTGGGCAGGACACCCGTCATAACCACTTTCCGGACCCCTATCGCATTCATTTGAATACCAACCGGGGGGAACTGTTCACGAAACAGGCCTATATTATAGATAAGGAGAAGGTGGAAAGTGTGGCGTTGATCCTGTCCGGTTCTTATCACGACCAACGTTCCATGTATGATAGGACTCCTTATAATATCTATCAGAAAAATGTGTATGCGAGTCTGCTTTACGAAAAGGAATTCACACCTGCCCATAGCCTGAGTACGGGGTTGAGCCTGAACTACGACGGGTTTAATGAGAATGTCACCCTGAATCATGCCAGGACTCCATTCAACCGCTCAGAAACGGTATATGGGGCCTATGTACAGTATACTTACAATTGGGATGATAAACTGATCCTGCTGGCCGGGATCCGGGGAGATTACAGCACGTTGTATGATTTCTTTGTCACTCCCCGTGTCCATCTGAAATACAACCCGTTTGACTGGTTCCATATCCGTGCTTCTGCCGGAAAAGGGTTCCGTACGGCGAATGTATTGGCAGAAAACAATTTCCTGTTAGCCAGCAGCCGGAAAATAACGATCGCTGATCATCTGGATCAGGAAGAGGCATGGAATACGGGGTTGAATCTTTCTTTCTATGTTCCTTTGTTTGGAAAAGAACTAACGATTAACGGGGAGTGGTACTATACCAATTTCCTGCATCAGGTGGTGGTTGATATGGATAGTGATCCGCATGCCGTGCGTTTTTACAACCTGGATGGTAAGTCCTATTCCAACAGTTACCAGATTGAAGCCTCCTACCCTTTCTTCAGAGGATTCACCCTGACGGCTGCCTATCGCTATACGGATGCTAAAACAGATTATCAAAATGAAGCCGGGGAAACGTATCGGGTAAAGAAACCGTTGATGAACGATTACAAAGGATTGATCACGGCATCTTACCAGACTCCTTTGAAGAAATGGCAGTTTGACCTGACCTCCCAGTTTAACGGGGGCGGACGAATGCCTACACCGGATGTAAATAATCCGTTATGGGAACCGGATTTCAATGCTTTTACGGTAGTGAATGCCCAGGTAACAAAATACTTTAAGACCTGGTCTATCTACGTGGGAGCTGAGAACCTGTTTGATTATAAACAAAGTAATCCGATCATTGACGCGGAGAATCCAAGGGGAGATAACTTTGATGGCACCATGGTCTGGGGTCCTGTGCATGGGCGTAAGATCTATGCCGGGTTACGTGTGAATATCGGAAGAGATTAATAAATAAAATTATTTACCATTTAATGCTAATAGATTATGAAACGTATTTTATTTGTTGCGGTATGTATGTTGTTTACGCTGGCAACAGCTTTTGCACAGGATGCAAAGAATAAAAAGGAGACAGTGACTTTCTTTGTGGAGGAAATGGACTGCCAGAATTGTATTAAAAAGATCGAAAAAGGGATCGCTTTTGAGAAAGGGGTGACCGACCTGCGTTGTGATCTTTCCACCCGCACAGCCAAAGTAACTTACAAGACGGATAAGACCGATTGTGAGAAACTCTGCACTGCTTTTAAAAAGATCGGTCTGGATGTAGTAGCCCTGGAAGATGGTTCAGAAGCGCTTACCGGAAAAAACACGATCACGAACACGCGCATTAACACTATTATTAGTAAAAGTGCCTTATATTTGCAAAGCCTCCCTTTGGGGGGGGCTTTCGTTGTCTGGAAAAATAAATAGGGATAGCAGTGGAAAGGTAAAGTCCTGTTGTGAAGTGTATTCTAACAATTATTCACTACTAACTACTCATTACCCCCAATTATTTCCCTTTTTCCGTGCAGCGTTTTAATTCAATCTAACATCTAATAAATGCAAGGCTTCGACAGAGGCGATCAAGGCTCGGCTGAATGAATGAAAAACAACTTATAGAAGGTTGTAGGGAAGGAAAGAGACTGGCTCAAAAGGAGCTTTACGAAACATATTCCCGTAGAATGATGGGAGTTTGCCTGCGTTATGTAAGCGATAGGGAAACAGCCCGTGATATTTTACAGGACGGTTTTGTCAAAGTGTTTATGAGCATAGATACTTTTTCAGGCGTAGGTTCATTCGAAGGCTGGATGCGAAAGATCTTTGTCAATTGTGCGTTGGAATATCTGCGGAAATCGGATGTATTACGGGAATCGACCGATCTGGATAATACGGCTGAACTTGTTCATCCGGACAGTAATGCGATCTCGGAACTATCGGCGGCAGAGCTGATGAAATTAGTTCAGGAACTCCCGTCAGGATTCAGGGCTGTCTTCAATATGTTTGCCATAGAAGGATATTCGCATAAAGAGATTAGTGAATTACTAAACATCACGGAGAGTACGTCCCGTTCACAGTACACACGAGCCAAGCAACTATTACAACGTAAAATCAGTTCATTGTATTAATGAGAGATCAGGAAAAAGACATATTAGACGACTTGTTCCGCTCCAAACTCAGGGATTTTGAAGCAGAAACGTCACCGGAAGACTGGGAAGCGATTGCGAACCGTTTACCGGCTGAGGCTGTTCCTTTTTCCCCTTCCCGCAGGAAGTGGCCTTACTGGGCAGCGGCAGTGGTGGCAGGTGTAGTCATGGTGACCGCTACTTTCTATATGTCTACTCTACAGCCAACCGATCCGCAAATCGCTGAACAGATCCAACAGGAAACACAGCAAAAGGAAGAGCAGTTCCGGCAGGAAATCCTTCCGGCTACTTCTTCTGTGGAGGAAGTAATGGTTGCAGATGTTCAACTGTCCTCACAGCGTGAAGAAGAAGCTCCGGTCCGGAAATTCCGTTCTGTCCGGACAAACGTACAACCGGATGAAGAAAGAGTTTCTGTGTCTGAAATGAAAGAGGACATCACACCGGAAACACCCGTTTATACCGGTCCGGTAGAAATAACAGAGGAAGCTGCGCCGGAGCATATCCGGGAAGAGGTTACTCCAATGCCAGCTTCCAACACGATAGCGAATACGCCTGCCACAAAGACTAAAACGAAGTCCTTGCCTTCCCGCAAATGGGGATTCGGCATGGGGGGCGGAAGTTTTACCGCAGGCTCTGAAAATACGTTTAATGGATTAGCGTTCAGAAATACATCGTATAAAGATGAAGAGTTGTTATTATTAAATGCAACGGCTCCTTATTACGACCAGCGAACCAATATCAAACATAAGACACCGGTTTCTTTTGGTTTATCTGTCAGCAGATATCTGACCAATCGCTTTGCCCTATTGACCGGATTGAATTATTCGATGTTAAACTCTGACTGGGAAACAAACTTAGATTACCATAAGAAGACCCGGCAACGGCTTCACTTTATCGGTATTCCTCTTTCTCTCTCCTACAAAATAGCAGAGTGGAACAGTTTCCAGTTGTATGCTGCCGCTGGTGCGATGACGGAGGTAAATGTTTCCGGTAAGTTGAGGGAGAGAATGTATATCGATGATGAACTGATCCGGACAGAAACAGAAAACACCCGTATGAAAGAGTGGCAATGGTCTGTCAACGGACGGGCCGGGATCAGTTATCCTATCCTGAAATATGTCAGTGCTTTCGGTGAAGTGGGTGCGACCTATTACTTTGACAATGGAAGTGAAATAGAGACCATCCGTTCGGAAAAACCATTCAATGTAAGCCTGAACTTCGGACTACGTGTAGGATTTTAATTCATATCATAAAAACAATAATTTTTTAATATAAACAGACAATGAAAATGAAGAAACTAAGTAGCATTATGGTAGCTTTCGCTGCCAGTGTGATGATGTTAACCTCTTGTTTGGATGGTGGAAACAGTAATTCCAGTACTTCAATTACACGTTTTGGTGTAGTAGAATTTGATAGTAAGACCCTGAGGCCTCTTCTTTATTTTTCAAATTCCGATTATCCCATTTATGCTCAGGAGTTAATATCCGTAACCGACAATAATTCCTGTGTTCTTTTTTATGCACTTATCGAAATTAATGATGAGGTAAATAATGATGTGGTAACTACCGGATATTATCTGCCTACCCAGTTTGACTATGTAGGAGTGAGCAGCAGTTCAATTTCTTCTTATTTAAAAGATACGACCGAGGTAATTGAAAATGAATTAGCAGTCAAACAATTATATGATGGAGGATATGTGAAGGAACATCTTTTTCTGCAAATAGATTTGAGTGAAAATAAACCTGAACAGAAAAATGTGTATACGCTTGAATATGGAGATATGGAACCGGAAGAGGTGAATGGTAAACGTATTTACAATCTTTATCTTCGGGCAGTCAAAGTTCAGGAGGGCAAAACTGGTACTGAAGCCAGAGACAATTATGGATTTAAGGTAAATTATTTTCTTGATAGAGCTCTTCAACAGGAAAAAGAGGCAAACCAAAACGCTATTAATTTGAGAATAAACTATATCAGTGAGTTAGATGAAACCAATGAAGAAGATATTAAGATAAAGAAATGGTCTTATCTGGATATTAGTCCAATTCAATTCGCAACTGAAGATTAATCTTATTCATTAAAAATTATAAACCCAACTACTTCTAAGAATAGTTGGGTTTATTGTTTTTAATAATGTTTCCGAATACTTAATATATAATCCCAAGAAACAAAAAACATTTTACAAAAATAAATTTAAGTATATTTAAGTATTAAAAAATAAAAATACAGTATATTTTACCTATATTGACAAAATAATAATTAAAATATACTATTATGAAAGCAAAAAACATTTTATTCTCATTAAGTTTTATCCTACTTTTTTATCCTGTCAAAAAGAAATTGATATATGGGAAAGTAGTGATGCAACTACTTCCGTATTAACTAAAGCCTCCTCTCTTGTACCAGATCCTATTGAGCAAATATTAAACACTCCTGTTAATATTAAATTAGCCCATTCACCAACAGGAGAATCTTTTTTAGGATATGAAGGAGTAATGTTCTATTTAGGAGTAACAAATAAAGATAATGGAAGTGGTTTACAACAATTTATTATAGAAAAATTACCGCCAAATTATTCAGGAGGAACCGCACATTCTAAATATAAAATATCAATAGTAGGGACTGTACCTTCTCCTTATAACGTTGGTAAATACTTATGCTCTAGCTCTGCTAAAACTCTATTCCTTACTACCTTAACAAATGTACAACAACAATCCCACATGTATGGAAGATTTGCATTTGTACCTATCGCTAACACAAATAAATATTACTTTTCTCCCGATAATATACCTTCTGAAACTTATCCTGAAAATATTCAAACCCAAATATTAATAGATAGGAATTATTTTCCTTATAAGGATGGAAGTGTTTCTTTAGTTGGATATGATGATAACCCATTCACACCAACTAATCCTGATTTACATGCATGGGAAATTCAGCCTGTTGATGTCTTTCAAATTGAAAAAATAGAATACTATATGAATCCAGGAGATAGAATTGAACAAATCCCAGATTATTTTACTACGGCTACAGTAACAAATAATACCTCTTTAGAACAAGGTATGACGATGCACTTCGGACAAAAAGCCACAGAACAATCAACATTTTCAGAAACAGAAGGGATGTCTCTAACTATAAGTCAAAATGCAGGTTTTTCTATTGCTTCCATTATATCAGGAGGTATAGATATGACTTCTGTTACTACTAATACATTTTCATTTACAAAATCAGAAAGTAAAGAAGATACCAGATCATATGACTTTCCAATTAGAGTTGCTCCTTATAAAAAAGTAGATGCTACTGCAGCTGTACAAAGATATACAGCTAATATTACTTATGTGGCAACTTTTAAAGGAACCAGAACTAATAAAATAATTAAACTTAGTGGAAAATGGGAAGGCATACAAGCAGGTAATATAACTTATACTTTAACGGAAAGTTCTACAGGAAGAATTCTATCAACCTTTACAGGTATTCCTACACAAACAGTAGATCTAACTAAATAATATAAACTATAATTATTATCATACAAAAGCCCCTAACGTCATTTAAGACAGTTAGGGGTTTCTTTTATAAAACGACTCACTATTTTTTACTACATTTGTCCCGGTACAAAATATAATTGCATTATGAACAGACAATCAATCCTCTTCTCTCTGCTATCTTTTGCATTCATTTTCTCTTCCTGTTTAGGGGATGAAGGACAACGGATCGGTATTGGTCCTCAGGCGGCAGTATTAGATTTGAACGGAACACCCACAATGTATATTGGAGGAAAAGAGATCACCAATAAAATCAACAGAGTCTATGCTTCTAAGTTAGAATCAATCAATGGAGAAACAGGAGACTGTTATATGATTGAATTTGTACTTGATTTCGGAGCGGATGAAAACCAGAATGTGGCAGAAAATCAATATTACACTGTAGAGAACCTGGAAGCAACTCCTGTAAATAAATGGGGAGTAGCTAAAGTAAGTAAATTAGACACGGTTGACACAAGAAAGAATGAGATCCTGTTAACTACCATTCAGAGCAGACACGATTATATCCGGGATATACTTTTTTTATATACCACACATGCTATACCGGATAGTATGATGGATAAGAGGGTGATTGATTACGAAATGTCTTTTTTAGACATTCAGGAACCGACAACAAATCCGCCGGTATATGAATTATTTTTAAGAACCACCCAAAGAGAAAAAGCATCCTCAGATAATAAACTGACTACTCCGGATATCAGTGCATACAACTTAACTACATTTGTTAATACATTTATCAATCAGACACCTGATGACACCTTACGATTTACCATCGTATATCCTAAAACCTTTAATCAGGATACGACCGCTATTTCCAGCTGGAGCACTTCCGAAACGTTTAAATTAATAAAGGTTCAGTACTAATATTCTTTTTAATTAAATAATATAGAAAGAAGGGTATTCATATTAAAAGATTATACTTTAATATGAATACC
>JAJQEE010000181.1 GCA_021201865.1 Tannerellaceae bacterium
TTACAAAGCCATGCGCTTCGAAAAAGACATCATCGAGATCTCCCTGGCACACCTTTCCAAAGAAGAAAAGAAATTTGAAGCCCTGCGGGACAGCATCATCGAACGGATTTCAGAACTGCCTCTCACCGTAAACACAGTGGCAGAACACGAAGAACTGATACGGACAAGTCAGACCCATCATTACTGGACAACAATCAACGAAACCAAACTGGACGAACTGATTGAAAAAATAGCCCCGTTAATGAAGTACCACGAAACATCCTACTTCCCCGGAATGGCAAAATACAACTTCAAAGACGTTATCAGCAAAAAAGAATACATCAAATTTGCACCCGGACAAGGCTCCGTAAGCATTGCCAAATACAGGGAACTCGTAGAAGAAAAAATAAACCAACTGGTCAATGCCAATCCTATGCTGCAAAAACTGCAACAGGGAGCCACATTAAGCCCTGCCGAAGCCGGTATATTAGCAGTAGAACTCAGCAACGAGTACCCTCATATCACCGAACAATTGTTGCAGAAAGCCTACAACAACCAAAAAGCAAAACTCGAACAATTTCTGAAACACATTTTAGGCATCGAAATATTAGAAAGCTTTCCCGAGTCGGTAACCAAATCATTCGACCAGTTCATTCAGGAACACACCAACCTGAACTCCCGGCAACTTGATTTCCTGAATCTACTCCGCACCTTCCTGATAGAAAAAGGAACAGTAGAGAAAAAAGATTTAATCACAGCCCCTTTTACCAAAATACACCCAAACGGAATCTTAGGGATATTCAGTAAAAGAGAAATAGAAGAAATAATACAATTCATACAAACATTAGCTGCATAAGTAAAATATGACACCAACAATCAAAGCAAAAGTAGCAGAACTTTGGGATAAATTCTGGAGTGGAGGCATATCCAACCCCCTCAACGCAATCGAACAAATCACCTATCTGCTTTTCATCAAACAAATAGACAGGCACGACACCGAACAAAAACGAAACGCCGAATACCTCGAAACCACCTACGAATCCATATTCGAAGGTGAATTCCTCCTACCGGGAGCCAAAGAAGGAATACCTAAAGAAGAATTACGCTGGAGCATTTTTTTAGGAAAACCGGCAGATCAGATGTACAACATCGTACAAACCCAGGTATTCCCTTTCATCAAACAGTTAGGTGGAGAAAACTCATTCTTCACCAAACACATGCAAAACGCAGCCTTGATGATTCCCAGCCCCCGCATGCTAACCGAAGCTATTAAAACAATCGAAGCTATTTATGTAGAATTAGACAAAGAAAAACGGTTTGTTGATGCTCAGGGAGATTTATACGAATATTTACTGGGAGAGTTAAGTACAGCCGGAAAAATGGGACAATTCCGGACACCTACCCATATTATCGAATTAATTGTAGAATTGGTAAATCCTCAATTAGGACATAAAATAGCCGACCCGGCCTGTGGTACAGCCGGTTTCTTATTAGGTGCATACAAATACATCCAAACCCAATTTACCAGCGAAGCAGAAAAACATATCGACGAAAATGGATTCTTACGCGGTTCATTAGCAGACTTACTGGTAGACGATAATATGAAAACTCTACTGGCAGAAGAGACCTTCTACGGCTTCGATATTGACCCAACCATGATTCGGATAGGACTAATGAACTTAATGATGCACGGTATCACACAACCAAAAATTGACTATGCCGACACATTAAGTAAAAACTATAACGAAGATAACATCTACGATATTGTACTGGCCAATCCTCCGTTCACAGGCAGTATAGATAAAGGTTTCTTAAATGAGTCATTCACTGTAAGCACTACAAAAAGTGAACTGTTGTTTGTTGAACGTATTTACAAAATGTTAAGAATCGGAGGAACAGCCGGAGTTGTTGTTCCGCAAGGAGTTTTGTTCGGTTCGAGTAAAGCATTTAAAGACTTACGCAAGATATTAATTGAAAATAGCGAACTACGTGCAGTTATTACTATGCCAAGTGGTGTATTTAAACCGTATGCAGGAGTAGCAACGGCCATCTTAGTTTTTACAAAAGGAGGCGAAACCAAAGATGTATGGTTTTATGATATGCTAAGTGATGGCAAAAGCTTAGATGATAAAAGGAGTGATTTATTCAATCCGGATGGTTCACGTAACTATGGTGATTTACATAATATTATTGCCGAATTCAAAAAAGCAGAAAAAAACAGAAATAGAACTCTACAACATTTCCTTATTCCTAAAAAAGAAATTGTCGATAATGACTATGATTTAAGTATAAACAAGTATAAAGATGAAGAATACGAAGAAGTGGAATACGAACATTCTGCTATTATACTGGAAAAACTGGAAAATTTAGAAAATAATATTCAGGATAAACTCAAACAATTAAAAGAAGCATTACATGGAATTTAAATTTTTCCCAATCGGAGATATTGCAAATTTTATTAATGGATATGCTTTCAAGCCTGAAGACTGGTCAGAGGATGGATTAAAAATTATTCGTATCCAAAACCTGACAGACCCAACGAAACCATATAATAAAACTCAGAAAAAAATTGATGAGAAATATCTTGTTAAATACGATGATGTTTTAGTATCCTGGAGTGCAACAATAGATGTATTTATATGGAAACAGGAAGAGGCTTATCTAAATCAACATATATTTAAGGTTGAATTCGATAAAAATAAAATAATCAAACAATATTTTATTTTTGCATTAAAAGATACTTTACAACAATTATGTAAAAACGCACACGGTTCGACCATGAAACATATTGTCAAAAAAGATTTTGACAACCATAAGATAATCTTACCAGGCATTACAGAACAAATCAAAATAGCAAAAATCCTTTCATGGGTTGAAGAATTGATTGAAGACCGTAAAAACTCAATTGATTTACTGGATGATTTACTTAAAAGTAAATTTCACGAAATGTTTGGTAATCCAATTAGAAACGAGAATAAATGGGAGTTAAAACTTCTAAAAGATATTTGTTCCAAAATCACAGATGGTACACATGACACACCGGAAAGATTAAAAAAAGGTGTAAAATTCATAACAGGTAAACATATAAGACCTTTTGTTATTGATTTTGAAAATTCTGATTACGTAACCCAAGAAGTACATAATGAAATTTATAATAGGTGCAATCCTGAATATGGGGACATTTTATATACTAACATAGGTGTTAACTTAGGTACTGCAGCTATGAATACAGTACATTATGAGTTTAGTATGAAAAATGTTGCTTTATTAAAATTAAGTTCATCAATATCATCTCGTTTTATAGAGCACTTATTGAATCACCCTATTTTCAAAGAAAAAATCAGTCAAGATTTTTCTTCTGGAGGAGCACAGAAATTTCTTAGTCTCAATAAAATAAAACAAATAAAAGTTATTGTTCCTCCTATCGAACTCCAAAACCAATTCGCAAAAATAGCCGAAGAAGTAGAATTCCTAAAAAAAGACTACAAACAAAGCCTCACCGAACTTGAAAACCTATACGGTTCACTTAGTCAGCGGGCGTTTAAAGGAGAGCTTGATTTGTCGCGTCTGGATATTACAGAAGAGTTGGAAAAAATGAAGGGAGACAAGAGTAGCATTGTAAAAGAAGAACATTCCGCATATTCACCTATAAAATACGCAAACGAACTACAAAATATATTCGACGATATCGACAAAATACAACCAAGAATTGAAAGTTGTATAAACGAAATAAAAGACCCAATCTATCTTTTAGTTCCACAAGACCCGCAGGTTTTGAATGAACTTAACGCTGATATCAAAAACATCGTTGAAAAAATAAATAAATTACCGGCTGAAACATATCAACAAAACGAGACAATAAAAAACAAAATCAAAACATTTTTTATAAACATCCACCAGGTAACACAAGTTCAAGAAAAAAGCAACAACAGGTTGCCGAATTCGCCCCCGTCATGCAGTTAAACTTCAACTTCGAGCGGATTGCTGACCTGTTGAGAGAGCATTTCACAGGCTACCACTTCAATTTTGAAATGGCCTACCGGTTGCTCGAAAGAAAAATCGAAGAACTATCCGGCTACTACTTCTCATCGGAAGAACTATTTCAAAAACCCGCTTTACAAATGGAATACGACCTCAAGGACTTCTTCGAAACAGCCCTGCAGGAAGAAAACCCATTTATAGAGCTCACCCAACTATTCTACAACTCCGAAGAGGAAAACATCAACCTCAACATAACAGACGAAGACTACGAATATTGGGGAAAATCAGATAAAAAAAATCGTTCAGGAATCTACTTTGTAATACAATGAAATTAGTAAGCGTTAAAATACTAAATAACGACGGCTTCCGGAGTCTCAACCCAAATGAAAACTACACATTTGGAGTCTCCTCCCTGCAACCCGGTCAGCTCACCACTAAAATATTTGCAGGCATCAACGGCAGTGGAAAATCCAACTTCCTCGAACTACTATCCGAGATATTCTACTTCCTGGAAATATACCACCTGCCCGGCACACCCGAAGAAGAAAAAGCCCACAAAGGCATCGGATTTGAAATAGAATACCTCATCTCCCTCCCCGTCGATTTTTTGGAAGGGCACTACAAAGCAGCAGCAGCCGACAAATACATACAGGTGCGCATAGCCAAACCCATGGGAGAAAAACCCGAATTCAGCATCAAACGGCTCGAAGACGACGAATACACAATCCGGGTCGACAACGACACCGCCCGGTTACTCCCTGCCCGGATTATAGCCTACACCTCCGGACAAAACGAACTATTAAGCAACGCTTACCACAAACTGAAATATCACTACTTCCAGAACTACCAGCAAAACAAAGCCGCGGACCATGAAACCGACCGCCACCGCATGATATTTCTGGACACCTGTATCAACAGCTCCGTCTTCATTGCCAACATCCTCTTAGCCGAATCCAACAAACTAAACTACCTGTTGAAAATCCTTGGAATCGAAAACCTCCATTCCTTCCGGATAACAATCAACCTCACAGACGAAAGCAACAAACCCATAGAGTACCCCGGATACATCCTCAACCACATTGAAAACTTAAAACAATGTGCAACCACCTGGGTAGAACGCACCATCCGGAAAAGAAAATTCTACATAATAGACTACTGGATAAACGACGCCACCAAAGACGCCTTCCGCTACTACTTTAAAACCAGCTTTGAACTATTCAAAGTCTTCTACGACTTAGAAACATTCAACCTATCGCTGCAAAACAAAAAAGAACGCGAACGCATCCTGAAAGTAAGCAACACCTTCAATTTTGCGGACGATCTCCCCAAAAACAACCCGTTCCGCCTGCCATTCAGAATAGAAAACATACAGGTACAAAAACAATCGAAGGAAAACCATCCAAAAAAATAACATACAAAGCCCTGTCCGACGGCGAACACCAGTTCAACGAAGTCATCGGAACCGTCCTGATGATGGAAGAAAACAACTGTCTGTTCCTCATGGACGAACCCGACACCCACTTCAACCCCAAATGGCGCGCCAAAATGATACAAATGCTCAACTACGTCTCCGCCCTTGAAATCAATGCCGCCAACAAAGTAACCAAAGTAAGAGACCAGGAAATCATCATCACTACACACTCCCCCTTCGTAGTTTCCGACACGAGGAAAGAAGACGTATACGTATTTGAAAAAGGCGAAAACGGAACCCATTACCACAACCCGGAGATAGAAACCTACGGCGCCTCCATCAACCTCATCCTACAGGAAGTATTCAGACGAGACATCACCATCTCCGGCTACTCCCACACCAAACTGGAAGAACTAAGAGAAGCCTTTAAAAACATAACCGATAAAAGGCATATAAAAAATCTGATTCTCGATACACAGATAGAACTATTTCAGTTCGGTGAATCCATTGAAAAATTTGACTTATACAACTATTTATCCATAAAAGAAGACGAAATAGAATAGCCCATGATTTACACATATAAATACCTGCCTCACACCATAGAAAAATTTCACGAAAGACTTATGTTCTTTTTTGACAAACTATTCGAATTAGAACCGGCAGAATACGATGAAGAAAGTCTGACTGAAGAAGTTTTCAGAGAATGTGTAAATGACTCTCCGGACGTTATAAAAGCAGGATTGCAACAAATTGTGGAACTATACAGTGAACTATCACCGGAAGAAAAGCAAGCCTTAAAAAATGCCTATTTAACAAACTTAGAAATAGAAAATATCTGCAACGATATCACCAGAGAACCTGTCAAATACAAACAACTAAACTTTCTATTCAAAAAAATCACCAGAGATGGAAAAGAAAAAGAAATCTGTTTTCTTAAAGATTTCCTGATGAAACTATGGAAAAACTATCCCCATGTAAAAAAATAAAGGAGGTTTATGGAACCGTACAAGACCATTTCAATGAATTAAGAAAGTTGGAAGAAAACAGAGCAAAAGTATGTCCTTTCTGCGGGCTTTATCCATTACTACCACCCACAGAAACCCCTAAAGAAAAAAACCGGGATGATTATGACCACATAGCCGCCGAATCACTATACCCATTTGTATCCGTAAACTTTAAAAATCTGGTACCCGCTTGTGGCCATTGCAATACTAATGAAAAAAAAGATACAGATGTATTCTATACCAAAGAAGGTAAAAGAAGAGCCGTCCTATATCCTTATGATGAAACATACAACCCGGACGACCTGTCCATCACCATCGAGACAGACACCCCTTATAATCCGGATTCCCTGAAAACACTATTTCAGGACATAGACTGGAAATTTGCCATAAAAAAAGCAGAAATTGAAGAACCCTATCTGCAAACATGGGATGAAGTTTATCATATAAAAAAAGATACAAAAGACATCTCAAAACATTTGAAAAAGAATGGTTCAGTCAATTAGTTGCCCGTTACCAAGACGAAATGGAAGACAATATATCATACGAACGCTTTAAAGCAAAAATCTTAAAACAAGACAAACGAAAAATAAAAACATCCCCCGGCGGGATATTACGATATGTATACGACAACTATCTATTATCATTAAATAGCATACAACAATACCTTGAAAAACAATAACAAAATAGATTTTTATATAAACATAATCATAATTGCCATAAAGCAAAACAGACAATGTAATAGATTTATTTTTAAAAATTAAAAATGAATATTTCTTCCCCCCAGCCTTCCCGGTATTTTTTGCCGTACCGACCCGGCCTATTGAGTTTGTCAGGAGCGAAGGTAATTATTGGATAGAAATGAGGGTGTGGAGTACAACTTTTTTCTTCGTGGATTGAAAAATCTCCACCCTTCTACCTGTGAGAAACGGGTCGTATTTTTCAAAAAAAGTTTACCATTCCTTTCTTCAATAATTTCTCTTTGCTCCCTGACAAACTCAATAGACCGGGTCGGTACGGCAAAAAAATGTCAGTTCTTTAATAAAAAGAAAGAGTCGAAAGGAACAAGTTAATACCCGTCCGATTGGCATAAAAGTTATTTTATCTGCTACACTATTTTTTGTCTATTCGTTTTAGGTATGTGTGCATGTGTGCATGTGTTCATGTATGCCTGCATTCAATCATTCACATTCAATCATTTATTTAGGGAAATGACTTTGAAGTATTGTATTATAATAGCTATTTGTTGTATTTAGAAATAATTTATGTGGAGGGAATTGCATTTGTGGCAATTTCCTATTTTTACATTATAAGAGCCATTTTCTTTTTTATGGTGACTAAAGATTTTATAATAGAAGCTTGCCATTAGTGGGAATTTTTGTAAAGTATTTGTAAAGTAACTAGGCGCAAAGTAAACAAAATTATGCAAAAAGTGAATACAGGAGGGGATAAAAAATCAGACACTTTATGTAAAAGTATCTGATTCAATGAATTTTAATTTGTGATCAGGAAGGGATTCGAACCCTTGACCCACAGCTTAGAAGGCTGTTGCTCTATCCAGCTGAGCTACCCGACCATCCTTGTTTGCGTGTGCAAAGGTAGTTGTTTTATTTAAATTTGCAAATCTTCGGGCGGCTTTTTTATTAGAAAGGATAGCCGACGGCAAAGTGGAAAGCAAAATTATCACCGTTTATATGTTTGATCGCCCAACGGTCTTTTCTGAGGGGCTGTTGGGGGTCATAGGCTTTAAAACCTGTATCAAAGCGGATTAGGAAAAAGTCGAAGTCTAACCGGAGTCCTAACCCGTAAGAGAAGGCGATTTCTTTGTAAAAACGGGTAAAATCAAAATTTCCTTTGGGTTGTTCGGCATAGGGACGGATGGTCCAGATGTTCCCGGCATCTATATAAGCAGCCAATTCAAATTTCCAGAATATTTTTGTGCGATATTCCAGATTAGCATCAAAGCGAATATCCCCCACCTGGATGGCGAACGAATTGATGGAATCTTTAGACATTCCTCCCGGACCTAAGGAACGCACTGACCATCCTCTTACACTGTTGGCTCCACCGGAAAAATAACGCCGTTCAAAAGGAACACGATTTGAATTACCATAAGGAACCGCAACCCCTGCCCCTATATGATAGGCTAACTGATTCCGGGAATCCAGCACAAGACCTTTACTAAAGTCGAAATCCGTTTTAACAAACTGGGAATATTCCAGACCAAAAAACCGGTAATTGGAAAATCCCTGTTCATTGGTCTCCTTCTTTGCATTTGTCAGATGGGACAAAGCATTCAATACATTTCCGGCCAATTCTACGGAAGCCCGGAAAGAATGGGTGTTGCGTTGCCGGTTTTGGGGGTTATAATTATTATAGGAGTACGAATAACCCGCTCCTACAATAAATAAATTATTGAAACTATATAATTGAGTCTGAACAGGCAAAGAGTTTTTAAAGATAGAATCAATATTTGGCAGGAACAGATAGTCTATATCCAGCAATTTAAAAGTATGACGGGCCAGATTGTTCGTCCTGTCCTGCCAGATATAACTCCATCCTCCGGAAACCACCGCACGGGAATATTCAGGACGGGTTTGTTTATTATAACTCACTCTTAGTTCTGTAGTCGCCCGCACTTTCCGGCGAAAACTTTCCTTTACGAATGGAAATAAAAAACGAGGGAAATTAAGAGAAGCTTCTCCTCCGACCTCCCAATAACTATTAAAAAGATCACTATTGGAATTGGAGACAGATTCATACGCCCCCCGCACTTTCGCAGAAAAAAGTTCTGATCCTTTGAAAAGGTTCCGGTGCTGATAGTTCACACTGGAAGCAAAACCGAAATCACCGTTGGAGTTCGTCCCTTCCAAATCTACCCCAAACCCATGGAGTTTAGCCGGAGTAGTCAGGATCGTTGCTCTCAGCTTCATCGTGTCATTTTCCTCTATCTCCGTAAACCGGACATTGATATTACGGATCGCCCGCATATTTGCTAAAGAAGAATAGGTCTGCTCCAGTGCCCGTTCGTTGAACAGTCTTCCGGGCATCATATAATTGGCCCTTCTCAATACGCCTGGTCGAAGTGTACGGCCATTTATACCATAGATAATATTGACATTTCCACTTTGAACCGTATCCGTTGCAATAAAAGGATCTCCATCCAGCCGTAAAGGATCGTAATCAGTAACAAAGGTTACATCTTTGATATAATGCTGCTCATGGGGAAACTCTTCCACCGAGCCGTCCGGCATTAGTTTACGGTAAGGACGGAGCAACATATCCACATCTACCTGATGGCTGGCCACTGTAGTATCTGCCACATACCCTAAATTATCCCGGTTAAAAGCATAATAGCCCCGGCGACGAAGCAGCGTAGTGACCCGCTGACGCTCCTTATCTAATTGATCCCTGTCAAACAGGTCTCCTTCTTTGACTATAGGAATATATTCTTCCAGACCGGTACGGGAGGCAAAACGGGAACGGAGGGGCGCTGTCATATGAGCGATACTATCCACCCTGGGATCATCCAGTTCCATGGTATAATTCCGGATCCGGTAAGGCTCGTTACTCTCTATGGAATAGGTGACCACCGCCTTCTTCCTTTTGGTTGTATCGATAGTCGTAGTCACCTCCGCATCCATATATCCCTTGTTCACAAAGAAGCGGGTTAATTCATCCGCCGATTGGTCGATTAGTAGCGTATCCATAATAACGGGAGCCTCTCCCATCCTACGAATTTGCTTATTCAGCCAGCGGTCTTCATTTCTTCCGGACCAACTATAAAAATAGAGTTGCCATTTCACCAATCCAAAAATCTTGAAATTAGGTTGTTGGCGGAGATAGGATTTCAGTTCGGATGATTTGTATTTTTTATTATCGCTTTCAATCACCACTTTATCCAGGAGGTACTCACCCTGAGGGACATATTTCGTTGAGTTACAGGAAGCCAGCAACAGAACAAAACAGCAAAAATATATAATACGGAGAGCAACCTTCATTGTCAGACCATTTACCTGCGCAAATGTAGTCGAATTAAATTATTTCCCGTACTTTTGTTTTGTAAAAAGAGTATAAAGAATAATATGCTAAGTAAGAATAAGGTAAAGTATATCCGTTCATTAGAGATGAAAAAGTTCCGTTCTGAGTACCAGACATTCGTTGCAGAGGGGAACAAAATGGTGAATGACATGTTGAAAACATTTGAATGCGAACTTTTACTTGCCAAACCATCCTGGATGGCTACCCAGGGAGATATTCCGGCAAAGGAACTATTAGTTGCCGGTGAGGAAGACCTCCGTAAAGTCAGCTTTCTGAAAACACCACAGGATGTATTAGCAGTATTCAAACGTCCCACAGAGCAAATAGAGGCGGCCGACCCTTCCGGACAATTGATCATCGCCTTGGATGGGGTCCAGGATCCGGGAAATTTAGGAACCATTATTCGCCTGGCAGACTGGTTTGGTATCCGGCATATCATTTGCAGTAATGATACGGTAGACGCCTTCTCTCCTAAAACCGTACAGGCTACCATGGGAGCGCTGTCTCATGTACATATTCACTATACGGATCTGGCAGCCTGGCTTTCCGCACAGACATGCCGGGAGATACCGGTTTACGGGACCTTCCTAAATGGAGAAAATATGTATCAGAAGGAACTATCAGCAACCGGGGTTCTGATGATGGGGAATGAAGGAAATGGAATACGTCCGGAAACAGCCGCCCATATCAACCGGAAATTATTTATTCCGAACTATCCACAGGGAGAAGAGACATCAGAGTCGCTGAATGTAGCCATTGCCACAGCAATCGTTTGTGCTGAATTCCGCCGTCGTATAGGGTGAAAGATCAGTATGATACAACCAGACCGGACTATCCATAGAAACCACAGATAAAGGCTCTATCTGATCCAACCAATCTTTGAATGTCGTTCCCGGATAGGCTGTGGAATACTCTTTCCAGTCCAGCGCCGATAACTCCACTCCTTCAGCAACAACCATAACAGTCCCATTATAAAATTCCGTATTCGGAATCTCAGAAGCTAAAGGAGCTATTTGTTTGAATACACCTTCCTGCAGTTCCACATAATGCATGCGAAAAATGCTTTTCCAGAAAATATAGTGGGAAGCGACTCGACGTATCATCGGGAAAAATAAAAATTACCGGATAGAATCAACGGGTTGTACCTGAATGGAATCACCTGGCTGTACCTGAGTGGAATCTGTACTTTGTACGGTAAAATCCGTTTTATAGTTATAACGCATCAGGTTCAGGCTATCCACAGTGACCTGGAAATAATTCTTATCGGAGTTATCCATACGGATATAACCATACACTCTGCGCACCTGGCGGGTTGGTAAGGTTTGTAAAACGGTCTCATGATATCCATCCTGGAAAATCTTGTCATTTACAATGATCGTCGTATCACCCTGCACAGCCGATATACGGATCTCCGGTTTATTCGGCATATCATCCGTAAGACCTAACACATGCATCCCTAACACAAACCGGCTTCCGGAAGAATAACTGCTTGGAGGTTTGATATCGAAGACCACCCCGTTAAAGGCAGCATTCGGTTTCAATACAAGCATCGAACGACGCGGCCAGATATCGACAGAATCCTGACGGCTACCGGGAGCAGCGCTTGCCTGCACGTCACCCAGGTCTTTGATCTGCTGTTCCAGATCCACCTTTACCCGGTCATAGACTTTCATATATGTATCTAAGTTACGGCCATACCAAACCAGCGAACTATCATAAACCGCCTGGGTAATCTTATGTTTACGGAAAACAGACTGATATAGTGCATCCTTATAAGCGCTGTCAGCATAGGTTTTATAATCCACCCCTATCATTGCTTCAGCGATCTGCATATCTGTCAGGACTGCCTGCATCTGTTTTTCCGACAAAACACCCCGGGGCGTCCTGCTACAACCGGATAGACAGAGAACAGATATACTAATTACACTATATATGAATGTTTTAAACGGTTGCATCCACTTTCTTTTCTTCTTTCGTAAGGCTATTGGACAACGTACGGCGATAGAACAGGAACAGTGCGAAAACACCTACACAGATCGCTGAATCCGCCAGGTTAAAGATAGGACGGAAAAAGATAAACTCCTCTCCTCCCCAAATAGGCAGCCAATCAGGCAGATCCGTCTGGATTAAGGGGAAATAGAACATATCTACTACTTTCCCATGCAGCCAGGAGGCATATCCTCCTCCTTCCGGTAAAAAGCTGGCTACCTGTCCGTAGCTATGGGTAAAGAAAACCCCATAAAACACAGAGTCGATAATATTCCCCACCGCACCGGCAAAAATCAGCGAGACACAGGCTATGAAGCCAAATGAATACTGTTTTTTAATGATGGAATACAGGTAATAACCAATAAATCCAACCGCAACGATCCGGAAAACAGATAAAAATAATTTACCAATTACCTCTATCCCAAATGCCATGCCGGGATTCTCTGTAAAATAAAGATAAAACCAGGGAGTGACCTCAATACTCTCATGAAGTTGCATATGGGTTTTGATCCATATCTTCAATGCCTGGTCAAGAATAAGGAGCAGCATTACGATTAATACTGCTCCCCAGCCTTTGGAGTGTTTCATTTATCTTGCGCCTCCTTGTTTTGCTTCTATACTTAATGTTGCATGCGGAACAGCACGTAATCTTTCCTTTGGGATGAGCTTTCCGGTCTCCCGGCAGATACCATACGTTTTATTCTCAATACGGATTAAAGCAGCCTGCAAATTCTGTATGAATTTCATCTGGCGTTGTGCCAGCCGGCCGGCTTCTTCTTTAGATAAAGTGGCAGCACCCTCTTCCAGCACCTTAAAGGTCGGAGAAGTGTCAGACACATCATTACCGTCAGAATTGGTAACACCTTCTCTCAGTAATTCATAATCCTTCTTAGCTACATCCAGCTTGTCTAATATTATCGCACGGAACTCCTCAAGTTCAGCATCTGAATATCTTGTTTTCTCTGCCATGGTTCAATCGTTTTTAGTTTAATAAATCTTCTTCAATTCTCAATCACCCTCTAACCGTGGTTGCCAAATATACATATATTATTTAGATGGTGCAACCAGAGCCCTATTTTTAGGTTTATACTTTCTCTATATTCACAGGTAGTTTGAAATCCTCGAAGTCTAAAGCAACCGCATCGCTGACGGCATCAGAAATATCAATGGATTCCGCCAACACCTGGTTTGCAATATATTCCTTATACTCGTTAATGGCTTCATCCATCTCCTCTGTGAAAAGAATAGAAATACGGATCTTATCTGTAATATCCAGGCCACTGCTTTTACGCAGATTCTGAATACGGTTCACTAATTCACGGGCCAAACCTTCTTTTTTCAGTTCATCGGTAACCTTAATATCCAAAGCCACTGTCAGACGGCCCTCATTAGCAACCAACCAACCCGGAATATCCTCCGAAATGATCTCCACGTCCGTCCGTTCAATCTGTATATTCTGGCCTTCCAGCTGCATATGATGACCCCCTGCCGCTTCAATCGCAAGACTCTGCTCCTGGCTCAGCGGTGGCTTCGCCGG
>JAJQEE010000021.1 GCA_021201865.1 Tannerellaceae bacterium
GAATAAAATTTGCATTTTATACCGTTTCTTATACTTTTGCATTTTTATTAAAATAAGACACAATTTATAATTATTAATACTATTTGTAATGAAAAAAAGTCTATTGTTATTTAGTTCAGTACTGCTACTCTTCTCTTTCTTTGGTCCGGTAAAAGCACAACAGGGAATGAAACCTTTCGAACATTTAGGTGTCGGATTAGAAGTTGGTACGCTGGGTGCCGGTTTGGATTTTGCAGTTCCTGTCCACTCCCATTTAGTGGTAAGAGCAGGTTTCAACATTCTGCCTTTTAGTTATTCTGATGATTATTATATCAATCATGACCGTCAGAGGTTGAATGATTTGATTAATGATACCCCGGAATTCAAACAAATACTTATCGATCAAGGGTTAGGTCAATATACTAACACAGACAATCTTCCTCATGACATTGATCTGGATGGTAAATTAAGGATGGTGAACGGTAAAGTAGTAGTTGATTATTATCCATTTAAAACATCCAGCTTTCACGTAATTGCCGGATTGTATTTTGGGAAAAATAAGATCATTACATTGGACGGTCAGGTAGACCCGAATACCAATAAGCTTTTAGGTCTGGCAAACAGTTACTTCCCTGATGAAGAATTTGACAGTTCCGTAACGGTTGAAGACTACCGGATTGTAGCAGATGACAATGGAAACATTAATGCGAACCTGAAAATCAACAGTGTAAAGCCTTATCTAGGTATTGGATTTGGCAACTCAATTCCTAAAAAAACGGGTTGGTTTCCACTTTGAATTAGGAGCCATGTTCCAGGGAAATCCCTCAATCGTAAGTGATAATGGTACGGTTCAAAAAGTGCCGAAATCGGACGACGACAGTGGTGTGATTGGTTTTATTGAAAAAATTACGGTATACCCGATGATGTCTTTTAAACTGACAGGAAGAATATTTTAATAGAAAAAATATCTTTTACCAGCCATACCCCTCCGGATCATCACATCCATGACCGGAGGGGTATCTTTTTTATCTTCCTCCACTCGCATCAATTTATCCTTGTCGTTGGTTATTGTAAGGAATAAGTTAGTTATATTTGCTTTCAATAAATAATGTACGCATGAAACAATTTTTTAAAATGATGTTTGCCTCTGCCTTTGGTGTGCTATTGGCAAGCGGAATTATGCTGATCATCTCCTTTGTTGTTCTGATTGGTTTTATTTCATCGTTAAGTAGTTCATCCGAATATAATCCTAAACCGAATACGGTATTCAAACTGACGTTAGAAGGGACGATTGCTGATAATGCTGAAGAAAATCCTTTGTCTATCTTGTTAGGAGAGAAAAACTATACACTTTCCTTACGGGATATTCTTGCGGCTATTGAAGCGGCTAAATACAATCCTCATATACAGGGAATTTATCTCGAAGGAGGTTTCCTAAGCACGGGTACATCCAATATCGATGCAATCCGCAGGGCAATCATTGATTTTAAAGAGAGTGGTAAGTTTGTAATTGCCTATGCTGATTATTATACACAGGGTGCTTACTACTTATGTTCGGTTGCGGATGAGATTTATATGAATCCGTCAGGAACGCTGGCGCTTGCCGGGCTTTCCTCGCAAACCACCTTTTACAAAGGTTTACTTAATAAAATAGGGGTCGAGATGTTAGTCTTTAAAGTAGGAACTTTTAAAGGTGCAGTAGAGCCCTTTATGTTGAATAAGCTAAGCGAAGAGAATCGTCTGCAGATCATGTCTTACCAGCAAAGCATCTGGGGAAACGTGACCGCGGGAATTTCACAAGCCAGAAATATCCCTGTGGAAGAGATCAATCGTTTTGCTGACGAAGGTTATATGATAGCAGATCCGGAAAAGGCGGTTACATTTCGTTTGGTGGATGAGCTCCGATATAAGTCGGAAGTTGAGGAGTACGTAAAAGGACGGGCCGGACAAAGGGATAAAAAATTACTTACTGCCGGTATGGATAAAATGAAATATATCCGTCAACAGACCAACAGAAGCAGGGAACAGATTGCGGTCTTATATGCGGAAGGGGAAATTATGCCGGAAGAGATGACTTCTATTTATGGAAATTCACAGATCATTTCAGAAAGGGTTGCCAATGAGCTGATCAAATTAAAGAATGATGAAAATGTGAAAGCAGTTGTCTTCCGGGTCAATTCACCCGGCGGAAGTGCTTTTATAGCCGAACAGATCTGGCATCAGGTTCAGGAAATCAAAAAAGTAAAGCCAATCGTTGTATCGATGGGCAATACGGCTGCTTCCGGGGGATATTATATTTCCTGTGCCGCGGATATCATTGTTGCGGAGCCAAACACGTTAACAGGTTCGATTGGTGTTTTCGGATTGTTACCGAACGCGACCGGATTATATGACAAGCTGGACCTGACAACCGATGTGGTTAAAACAAATAAATATGCAGATATCAGGGATCTTTCCCGCCCGATGCGTGAAGATGAAAAAGCGCTGATACAGGCTTCTATCGAACGGACCTATGATTTATTCCTGACCCGTTGCTCGGAAGGAAGGAATATGAGCAAAGAGCAAATAGATGAAATCGGACAGGGACGGGTCTGGACTGGTGAACAGGCTTTAGCGATTGGCCTGGTGGATGAATTGGGAGGGATGGAGACAGCCATCTCAACCGCGGCGGTTTTAGCCAACCTGGATGATTATAAAGTGACCCATATTTCCGGTTCAACCGATTTCTTTAAGGATCTGTGGGAAAAACAACTGACTGAAATTAAAATGTCTGCGGTGAAAGAAGTTCTGGGGAATGAATATGAGCATTATCAAACGGTGAAAAGTATTCAATCTAATATAGGAGTTCTGGCAAGGCTCCCTTATGAAATTTCTTCTTTATAATTTTGATATGCATACGGATTCTCCTATAAAGTTCAACTATTGGCTGGCCCCTGTTGCTTTTTTATATGGCATAGGCGTCCGGTTCAGGAATTTCTTATTCAATAAGGACATTCTGGAGGGTAAACAATTTCCGGTTCCTGTCATTAGCATAGGAAATCTTGCCGTAGGTGGAACAGGAAAGACTCCACATACGGAATATATCATCCGTCTTATCAAAGACAAGTATAAAGTAGCCGTATTAAGCCGGGGTTACAAAAGAAAAACGAAGGGTTTTATACTGGCGGATGATAAAAGCAGCAGTAAAACGCTCGGAGATGAACCTTACCAGATGCATCTGAAATTTCCGGAAATCCTTGTGGCTGTAGATGAGGATAAACGGCATGGCATACAGTATTTGTTAGACCTACCAGCGGAGCAAAAACCGGAAGTGATTTTATTGGATGATGCGTTCCAGCATCGCTATGTCACCCCTTCCCTGTCAATCGTACTATCCGATTACAATCGTCTGTTTTACTATGACCAACTTCTTCCGGTAGGCCGGTTGAGAGAGCCTAAAGAGGGAATTCGTCGCGCGGATATTGTTATCGTCAGTAAATGTATTGATGAACTTAAGCCGATTGACTGTCGTATTATAGAAGCTGATGCCAACCTATTGGCCCATCAGAATATCTTTTTTACACAGATTATCTATGGTAAGATGTTACCCGTATTCCCGGAATATACGGAAACAGATACTCCTGCATTGGACAAGGCAGACCGTCTTTTAGTAGTGACAGGCATAGCCCATCCGGAGCTATTCATCGAAAAGGCGAAAAAATATACAGATAACGTCACGTCACTCACTTTTTCCGATCATCATGATTTCACACAAAAGGATATTAAAAAGATGCAGGCGTTCTTTTCTGCCAGTGATGCTACAGGCAAATCCTATATTCTAACAACGGAAAAAGACGCAGTACGTTTGAAAGATAACCCTCATATTCCGGAAGAATGGAAGGGTGCTGTTTTTTATCTCCCTATCGAGATAGATTTCCATATTAAAAATGATCTTTCCTTTGACGAGATTATCACGAAACATATCAAAACATTCAGAAATAATAGCATTTAGGTTATATAAATATATGAGCACAAGAACAGAAATCGGTAGTTTAGGTGAATTTGGTTTAATCCGTCATCTGACAAAGCAAATCGAACTAAAAAATGAAAGCAGTATAAAGGGTGTAGGCGATGATGCTGCTGTCCTCTCCTATCCGGAAAAACAGATCCTTGTCACAACGGATTTGTTGCTGGAAGGTATACACTTTGACCTGACATACGTACCATTAAAACATTTGGGATACAAATCTGCAGTGGTAAACTTTTCGGATGTCTATGCCATGAACGGACAACCGAAGCAGATCACCGTTTCTTTAGGTATATCCAAACGTTTTTCCGTGGAAGATCTGGATGAGTTCTATTCCGGACTCAAACTGGCCTGTGAAATCTATGGTGTAGATATGGTGGGTGGGGATACGTCGGCCTCTCTGACAGGACTGACGATTAGTATTACCTGTATTGGTGAAGGAGACAAAGAAAAAATAACCTACCGGAGTGGAGCTAAGGATACGGATATTGTATGCGTTTCCGGTGATCTGGGTGCGGCTTTTATGGGGCTACAACTTCTGGAACGTGAAAAGAGATTATTCAAAGATGAAAAAGAGTTCACTCCTGACTTTGGAGGTAAAGAGTACTTGCTGGAAAGACAACTGAAACCGGAAGCCAGAAAAGATGTGATTGAGGCCTTAGCGAACGCTGGCATACAACCGACCTCTATGATCGACGTTTCTGACGGACTTTCCTCTGAATTACTCCATCTTTCCCGGGAAAGTAATGTTGGATTCCGTATTTACGAAGAACGCATTCCTATCGACTTCCAGACAGCCTCTATGGCTGAACAGTTCAATATGAATCTGATTACAGCTGCCATGAATGGCGGTGAAGATTATGAATTACTATTTACGGTTCCGTTAGCTCAACATGATGCCGTTTCTCAATTAAAGGGGATTAAAGTAATCGGGCGTGTCACCCGTCCCGATTTAGGCAACTATCTGGTAGGCCGTGATGGTGGAGAGGTTGAGTTGCAGGCACAAGGCTGGAACTCGCTTTCCTGATCTTTTCATAGTAATTATCTAATCAGGATAGAATAGGATTTAAATCCTTATATCATCCTATTCTATTCTGAATTATTTTTTATTCCTGATCACCATGATCACCGGATTAGACTCCTCCTCCAACTCTGCTGCAATTTCTTTTAGTGTTCCTTTCAGCCGGCCTTCGTTATATGCCTCCACAAGATCATAAGCTTCTAACTGATACAGACATGCAATGTCATCCCTATTTATAACAATTAATGCATGGATGTCAAACGCCATATTCACCGGTTCCTTATTAACGAAATCATCATTATATACGACATATTCAAATAGGCGATTTTCTTTTCTGTCATAGAGCAGATTAGTCCTGGATATCCGGTTCCCGTAGTGAAATCAAATTCTTTTTTCACAGTTTGCATAAAATAATAACGATCGGTTAATACACTTGGATAAAGAAATACCTCCGGATCCAGAGATTGAATGGATGGAGTCTTTACTATAAAAGGTTTCAGACTATAATCCGTTCCCAATCGGTATATGGTATCCGATGAAGGTTCCACAAGTATCCAACTATCACGGAAAGGAATCAAATCCGGATTATAAGGTGCCGCATCATTAATTATGTTACCGTCTCCATCCTTTACCATTATTCCTGGCATCTTCTTCTCTTGAAAAGGAATAGGAATTTCCATAATCACACTCCCATCTTGTTTAGATATAATAGAGAAGCTGTTTGCTTTAATTTCTTCATAAAAGGTATTCTCTCCATCCTGAACAATTAAATGATCCTGATTAAAATGCCGTATAGGAAAATAGAAAGTGCCTTCTTTATGTGGAAAACTTCGTTTAAAATTCCCAAACAGGTCATACACGATTATTTTTCTTGACCAATGAGAGTTAACATATATTTCACCGTTTTGCTCATCCAGTGTAATCCCTCCAATGTTCATGTACTCCTCGCCCCCTTGCCCCTTCCGGTTTATTTTCCTTACTCCTTTTCCACTTCTATCGAAAATGAAGATATCTCCATTAGCAAACCGACCTCTGTTATGGATAATAATTATTTCTTCTGTAATAGCTCTGATCAAAGACGAAGTAACAAACTCTTCATTTGTTTCTAACGGAATATATTCAACATCCATAAAGTCCTGTAGTATTAACTCTTTCTTTGGATAATTAGCCGTAACATCCACCCTAATAAAGTCACCATCGCATAAGCTGGATTGTCCATCCTGCCCACATCCGGATATTATGTATAGGAATGTGGCGAAAGCTGCAAATATTTTTTTTCATACTATTACATGTAAGTTATTTCCGAATATTTCGTAGAATCATACAATGATACAAAGTAAAAATCACATATTCACTATAAATCAAACTATAAATAAAGATAAGTAGCTCATTTAATAAAAAAGAAGTTGCCTTTAAAAGGACAACTTCTCTAATATCCCGCCTATATATAGGTCAGGCATTCTTTCATAGTTAAGATTACAAATTTCTTTCCCGGTTATTTTACCAGGTACATATATAAACAAAGAGGAAGACAATTTGTTTTGTCCTCCTCTTAATATATATGCATCCTAATTTACTTATTCAGCAGCTTTTTCTTCAGGAGCAGAAGTTGCTTCTTCTGCTACCGGAGTAGCTTCTACAGCAGCTTCAGCAACTGGTGCAGCTTCAGCAGCAGTAGATTTCTTACGTGAACGTCTTGTTTTAGCAGCTTTCTTAGGAGCTGTGTCTTTCAACATGTTCTCGTTGTAGTCCACTAATTCAATGAAGCACATAGCAGCATTATCGCCTAAACGGTTACCAGTCTTAATGATTCTGGTATAACCACCTGGACGATCACCGATTTTCTGTGCTACGTCATTGAATAATTCAGTCACTGCGTATTTATCCTGCAGGCTACTGAACACAACACGTCTTGAGTGAGTAGTATCCTCTTTTGACTTGGTGATCAGTGGTTCAATATATTTACGAAGTGCTTTTGCTTTTGCTGTCGTTGTAAAAATTCTCTTGTGCTTAATCAAAGAAGAAGCCATATTTGAGAGCATTGCTGCACGGTGAGAAGCCGTACGCCCTAAATGATTGAATTTCTTATTGTGTCTCATCGCTTACTTACTCTTTATCTAATTTATATTTTGTGATATCCATACCGAAAGAAAGATTCAGGCTTTCAAGCAGTTCATCCAATTCAGTGAGCGATTTTTTACCGAAGTTACGGAATTTCAATAAGTCGTTCTTATTAAATTTCACTAACTCACCCAACGTTTCAACATCTGCCGCTTTCAAGCAGTTCAAAGCACGAACTGAAAGATCCATATCCGCTAACTTGCTTTTCAGCAACTGACGCATATGAAGTACTTCTTCATCAAATTCTTCGTTACCATCCGCATCCACAGTTTCAATAGCGATCTTCTCATCAGAGAATAACATGAAGTGATGAATCAGAATTTTTGCAGCTTCTTTTAATGCTTCTTTTGGATGAATAGAACCGTCTGTGGCTATTTCAAGAACTAACTTTTCGTAGTCCGTCTTTTGCTCAACACGGAAGTTCTCAATTAAATACTTTACATTACGGATCGGTGTAAAGATTGAATCCACCGAGATCACCTGAGTGTCAGGAGTAGGGTTATTCTCTCTATTCTCGTCAGCCGGAACATACCCGCATCCTTTATTTATGTGTAATTCAATTTGAAAGCTTGCGTTCGGATCTAAACGGCAAATAACCAGATCAGGATTCAAAACCTCGAATCCGGTTAACTGTTTGCCAATATCACCGGCTTTGAACACTTCCGAACCCGAAACAGTAATACTTACTTTTTCATTCTCTATGTCGTCTACAATGTGTTTGAATCTTACCTGTTTCAGATTCAAAATAATGTTTGTTACATCTTCAATAACACCTGGGATAGTTCCAAATTCATGTTCCACACCTTCGATCTTAATGGATGTAATAGCAAAACCTTCAAGTGACGACAGAAGAATACGGCGCAGAGCATTACCTATAGTAATACCATAACCAGGTTCCAACGGACGAAATTCGAATTTACCGAAGAAATTGTCCGCTTCCAACATTAATACTTTATTGGGTTTTTGAAATGCTAATATCGCCATGGAAATCAATTATTATTTAGAATACAATTCTACGATCAACTGCTCTTTAATGTTTTCTGGAATGTCAGTTCTTTCCGGCAGATGCAGTAATTTTCCGCTTAAAGAAGTCTGATCCCACTCAATCCATGGATATTTGCTGTGATTGAAGCCTGAAAGGGCATCAGCAACAACTTCCAGAGATTTAGATCTTTCTCTAACACCAATGATTTGACCGGGTTTAAGAGAGTAAGATGGAATGTTTACCACTTTACCATCTACAGTAATGTGACGATGAGAAACTAACTGACGGGCAGCAGATCTGGTAGGAGCGATACCTAAACGGAATACTACGTTGTCAAGACGTGCTTCCAATAACTGAAGCAGTACCTCACCGGTAATACCTTTTGAACGAGATGCTTTGTCAAACAGGTTTCTAAACTGTTTTTCCAACACACCATACGTATATTTAGCTTTCTGCTTTTCACGAAGCTGAACACCATATTCAGATGTTTTTCTTTTTCTGGCGTTACCATGTTGTCCCGGAGGATAGTTCTTTTTAGATAAAACTTTATCCGGTCCGAAAATAGCTTCACCAAACTTACGGGCAATTTTTGTTTTTGGTCCAGTATATCTTGCCATTGTTTATTTTTTTAATTGTTCTGTTTGAATCTGAAACAGTGCAGCCGCGATTACAGAGAGGGAAAGGTTAATATGTAATCTATTCACAATTCCGGATTCAATTGTTTAAGAAATATGATTAAACTCTTCTCTTTTTCGGAGGACGACAACCATTGTGTGGTAATGGAGTAACATCTACGATCTCTGTTACTTCAATTCCTGCACCGTGAATAGTTCTGATAGCCGACTCACGTCCGTTACCAGGTCCTTTAACGAAAACTTTTACTTTTCTCAAACCAAGATCATACGCTACTTTAGCACAATCCTGTGCTGCCATCTGAGCTGCATAAGGAGTATTCTTCTTTGAACTTCTGAATCCCATTTTACCAGCTGAAGACCAGCTGATAACCTGCCCATCACTGTTTGCCAGTGAAATAATGATGTTATTGAAAGAAGAATGAATATGAGCTTGTCCGTAAGCGTCCACTTTAACGTTTCTCTTCTTTGTTGCGACTGATTTCTTTGCCATATTAACTCTTATTATTTAGTAGCTTTTTTCTTGTTTGCAACTGTTTTCTTTCTTCCCTTACGAGTACGTGCATTGTTCTTTGTACTCTGTCCTCTCAAAGGCAAACCAATACGGTGACGTACACCTCTGTAACAACCGATATCCATCAAACGTTTGATGTTCAGCTGTACTTCAGAGCGAAGATCACCTTCCACTTTATATTCAGCACCAATGATCTCACGGATTTTTGCAGCCTGGTCATCAGTCCAATCTTTCACTTTAATGTCACGGTCAACGCCCGCTTTCTCTAAAATAGAGTTTGATGCGCTGCGACCAATACCATAGATATAAGTCAAAGCGATTTCTCCTCTTTTATTTTGTGGCAAGTCTACACCAACTATTCTTATAGCCATATTTCTGCTATTGATTATTTTACAAAATAATATAAATTATCCCTGACGTTGTTTATACTTGGGATTTTTCTTGTTAATCACGTACAAGCGGCCCTTTCTTCTTACGATTTTACAATCAGCGGTACGCTTTTTTAAAGATGCTCTTACTTTCATATCTTGTTGTTTTTATTTGTATCTAAAAGCAATTCTACCTTTCGATAAATCATACGGAGACATTTCAACTCTCACTTTATCCCCGGGAAGGATTTTAATGTAGTGCATACGCATCTTCCCTGAAATATGTGCAGTAATTTCATGTCCGTTCTCTAATTCTACCCGAAACATTGCGTTAGACAATGCCTCGACGATCACTCCATCTTGTTCAATTGATGCCTGTTTAGCCATATAAAACTTTTAAAATTAAATCGCGTTACTTCCGAGATTCGTCTCTATAAATTCAAATGAAGATAAAATTCGCGGTCCGTCAGGACGGATGGCAATACAATGCTCAAAGTGAGCGGAACACATTCTGTCTTTAGTCCGTACGGTCCAACCATCATTTTCAAATACCACATTCCGTTTTCCCATATTAATCATAGGCTCGATGCAAATACACATCCCACTACGCAATAAAGGTCCGTATCCACGACGGCCATAATTCGGAACTTCCGGTTCTTCATGCATATTCTTTCCAATACCATGACCGACCAATTCTCTGACAACAGAGTATCCTTTCGATTCACAATAGGTCTGAACAGCATTACTGATATCACCGATCCGTTTTCCTTCAACCGCACTTTGTATGCCCTGATAAAGTGACTCCTTCGTTGCCTTTAACAACGCTTTCACTTCAGGAGCAACTTCACCCACACAAAACGTGTAAGCTGAATCACCGACAAAACCATTTAAATGGGTTCCACAATCCACAGAGATAATATCACCCTCTTTCAAAATAGCTTTAGAAGAAGGTATCCCATGCACGACCTGATCATTTATGGAAGTACAGAGGGAACCAGGAAAACCATTATAGCCTAAAAAGGCCGGTGTAGCACCATGATCTCTGATAAACTCTTCCGCAATCTTATCCAGTTGAAGCGTCGTAACACCCGGAGCAATATGCTTTGCTAATTCTCCGAGTGTTTTACCAACCAACTGATTGGCCTGATACATCAACTCTATTTCTTCATCTGTCTTTAAATAGATCATCTATCAATAAGCACCTGCGGCGCCTGAACGTCCTTTAATTCTACCTGACTTCAACAAACCGTCGTAATGACGCATCAACAAATGACTCTCCACTTGTTGCAGTGTATCCAACACTACCCCAACAAGAATCAACAAAGAGGTACCTCCAAAAAATTGAGAGAACTCCATGCTAACACCCGCAAGACGTGCGAAAGCAGGCATAATTGCAACTAATGCTAAAAAGAATGCACCCGGAAGCGTAATACGGTCCATGATTGCATCTAAATAATCTTTGGTATGTTTTCCAGGTTTTACCCCTGGAATGAAACCATTATTTCTTTTCAGATCATCAGCCATCTGTGTAGGATTGATTGTGATTGCCGTATAGAAATACGTAAACAGAATAATCAATACTGCAAATACGAAATTATACCAGAATCCAGTATTATCCATAAATGCAGCCCAGAAAGTACTTGTGCTCTCTGTATTTGAAAAACCTATAATTGAAATAGGTATAAACATAATTGCCTGTGCAAAGATGATAGGCATTACGTTTGCTGCATTTACTTTTAAAGGTATATACTGTCTTGCACCACCATATTGTTTATTTCCAATTATTCTTTTAGCATACTGCACAGGCACTTTACGGGTACCCTGCACCAATAAAATGGCACCGGCAATTACTAATAATAGGAATAACATTTCCGCCAGGAACATAACCAGACCTCCGGTTTTTTCACTGGTTCTGGAAATAAACTCCTGAAATAAAGAATGTGGTAAACGAGCAATAATACCTACCAAAATGATAAATGAGATACCGTTTCCAACACCTTTATCCGTGATTCTTTCTCCCAGCCATAAGATAAACATACTACCTGCGGCAAGGATAACAGTAGAAGAGATTGTGAACCAGATACCACCGGGCATTCCTGCACCTACTGCTTTCAACCGAACGCTCAGGTTAACAAGGTATGTTGGTCCCTGCAGTAATAAAATCGCTATGGTCAGATAGCGGGTCCACTGATTTATTTTTCTTCGCCCGCTCTCTCCTTCACGTTGCATTTTCTGAATGGAAGGAACAGCGATCGCTAACAGCTGCATAACAATGGACGCTGAGATATAAGGCATAATACCTAATGCAAAGATAGATGCATTTGAAAATGCACCTCCTGAAAACATATCTAACAACGCCAAAAGTCCGCCTCTGGTTTGCTCATGCAAAGCGGTTAATGATTTAGGGTCAATACCCGGAAGTACTACATATGTTCCAAAACGATATATAGCCACTAACAAAAGAGTGGTGAGGATTCGATTTCTCAAATCCTCAATTTTCCAGATATTTTTAATTGTTTCAACTGCTCTCATAGCTTAGAGTTTAACAACTGTTCCACCTACAGCCTGGATAGCTGCTTCCGCACTTTTAGAAAATGCATGAGCTTCTACTTCCAATTTAACTGTTAAATTACCGTTGCCAAGAATTTTAACCAAATGAGATTTAGAGATAAAACCAGCAGTTCTCAGTTCTTCAATACCTACTTTAGTCAGGTTTTGAGCTTCTGCCAACTGTTGCAGAGTTGCAAGATTAATAGCTTTATATTCTACGCGGTTAATATTTTTGAAACCAAATTTAGGTAAACGTCTCTGAATAGGCATCTGTCCACCTTCAAAACCGATCTTTTTAGAATAACCAGATCTTGATTTGGCACCTTTATGTCCTCTTGTTGAAGTTCCTCCTAATCCTGAACCCGGACCACGTCCGATTCTTTTTCTGGTCTTGGTAGATCCTTCAGCAGGTTTTAAATTTGATAAATTCATATCGTATAATTTATTTTTCAACCATTATTACTTTTCCACTGAAACTAAGTGTTTCACTTTCTCAACCATACCCAGAATAGCCGGATTAGCTTCATGCTCAACTACACGGTTCAATTTTCTTAAACCCAGTGCATCCAGCGTTCTTTTTTGGTCTTTAGGGCAGTTAATTCTGCTTCTTACTTGCTTAATTTTGATAGTCGCCATAATTATATCTCCCTATTATCCTTTAAATACTTTTTCAACGGATACACCTCTGTTCTGTGCGATTGTGAAAAGACTTCTCAGTTCACCTAAAGCTTCAATTGTAGCTTTTACAAGGTTGTGAGGGTTTGAAGAACCTTTTGACTTAGCCAAAACGTCAGTAATACCAACACTCTCCAATACGGCACGCATCGCACCTCCCGCTTTTACTCCGGTACCGTGAGAAGCTGGTTTGATCAACACTTCCGCACCACCGAATTTAGCAAGCTGTTCATGAGGGATCGTTCCTTTGTGTACAGGAACTTTGATCAGGTTTTTCTTTGCTGCTTCAACGCCCTTGGCGATAGCAGTAGTAACTTCACCTGCTTTACCTAATCCCCAGCCAACGATACCATCTTCATTTCCAACTACTACGATAGCAGCGAAGCTGAAAGTACGTCCACCTTTAGTCACTTTAGTTACACGATTAATTGCAACTAATCTATCCTTCAACTCTAAGTCGTTGGTAGATTTAACTCTATTATTAACTCCTGCCATCTTCATTAAAATTTAAGTCCGCCGTTACGAGCAGCGTCAGCCAATTCTTTAATTCTTCCGTGGTACAGGTAGCCATTACGATCGAAAACCACTGCCTGAACACCAGCTTCCTGTGCATTCTTAGCAATTTGTTCTCCAACTTTCGCGGCAATTTCTTTTTTAGGAGCCTTCACATCTAATTTCAGTGAAGAGGCAGCTGCTAAAGTCTTACCTGTAGTGTCATCTATTACCTGTGCATAGATCTGCTTGTTGCTTCTAAACACAGTCAAACGTGGACGCTCGGGAGTACCGGATACTTTACCGCGTACACGTAGTTTTATTTTTTGTCTTTTTTCTGCTTTCGTTGTCATGATAATTTCAGTTTACGTAGATTACTTACCTGCTGATTTACCAGACTTTCTG
>JAJQEE010000020.1 GCA_021201865.1 Tannerellaceae bacterium
CAAGCCCTCCGGGCTTACAATCTGTAACTTTGTCAAAGAGCATATAGACTTTTGGGAAACCCTTCTGTTAAGTGTTAATTGTCAGGTGTTTATTTGAAATGGTGAATAGGTGAATACCTAAAATAAATTTGCAGGGAGCATTTTACCGGATGCTCCCTTTCGGAAAATATCTCTTATTTATTCGGCTGGTTGATATAAATATCGTTTGATACTTCTTTTAGGTGTCTTTTCAAACTCTTCCTGATGCACTTTACATCCGGACACTTTGCTGTAGGACGGCATTTCGCTGTTTAGCTGGTCTATATTTTTCTGCATTAAGTTTTGGATCTGGCCATGTTCTATTCCGGCTTTATCAATCTGTTCCCAATCCGGATAGATCAGCGCTATTAATTTACTGTTTTGGGAGATAATGAGTGATCCAGCTACATACAGCATGTTATTTAACCGGTCTTCTATCTCTTCCGGGTAGATATTTTGTCCACTGGCACCTAAGATCATGGTCTTGCTTCTACCCCGGATATAGAGGAAGCCGTCCGGATCAATGGTTCCCAGATCACCGGTTCTCATCCATCCTTCCGGCATCATGACTGCTTTCGTTGTTTCCGAGTTTTTGTAATATCCCAACATCACGTTGGTGCCACGGACCAGGATTTCCCCTACTACACGGGCAGGGTCAGGCGATTCAATTTTTGCTTCCATCCGGTCTACGATCCGGCCCACCGATCCTGCTTTGAAGGTATCCCATTGCTCATACGAGATCAAAGGTCCGCATTCCGTCATGCCATATCCTACGGTGTAGCGGAAATTGATCATCTTTAGAAAACTTTCCACTTCTCTGTTTAAAGAAGCTCCTCCGATCACGATCTCTTCAAATTGTCCGCCAAAAGCATCCACCAACTTGTCGGAGATGGTTTTCAGTACTTTTTTATTGATGACAGGTGTTTTCAGTAATAACTTGATAAGGGGCTTTTCCAGTTCCGGGAATATTCTATTCTTAACGATTTTCTCAATGATAAGAGGGACAGCTAAAATGAGTTTCGGTCTGACCCGTGAGAAGGCTTCCGCGATGATTTTCGGACTGGGAGTGCGGGTCAGGAAATGTACATGGCATCCTTTGTTCACCGAGTTCAGGATCTCAAATGCCAATCCATACATATGTGCCATCGGTAGCATACAGACGATATTATCGCCTGCGTTCATAAAGGGTAGATTGTCATAGGCAAACTGTGTATTACTCCACAGGCTCCGGTAGGGGATCATCACTCCTTTGGAGAAGCTGGTCGTACCGGATGTATAGTTCAGGACAGCCAGTTCTTCGGGTTTTTCTACGTGATATTTAATATCGGACGGAGAGAATGAGTGTGGGTAGCGTTTACCGAAATATTCGTTGATATGGCTACACACCATATAAACCTCTTTATTTTTAGCTTTGATTACGGAAAAATCATCCAGTAGCATGAATAATTTCACATCCGGCATTTTGCTTTCATTCAGGTTTTCCCAGTTACTGGAAGCTGCTAAAACAGCTTTTGCTTCTGAATGGTTCACAATATGATGGATATTGTCCGGCTTAAAATCGTGCAGGATCGGTACCACTACAGCGCCGTAGGCCAGCGTACCAAAAAAACAGATGGCCCAGTTGGACGAATTCCGTCCCACCAATGCTACCTTATCCCCTTTTTTGATCCCTGAATTTTTAAGCAGGATATGATATTTTTCAATCCGGCGCGCTACATCTTTATAATGAAATGTATGTCCGTTATAATCCGAGAAGGCGGGTAATGCCCAGTTTTTCTTTATACTGTTCTCTATGAGTTCTAAAAATCTACCTTCCATGTGGGTTTGTTTTTATGAAAAACAAGTTTTCAGTTTTATTGTTGCAAATATAAATAAAAAGCTGAGTACCGGGCTCATAATCCGGTTGCTCTCAAACATTCTTTTGCAGGAAATTCAGTTGGAACAGCTATTGGAAAGTTGCCGGAAAGTTCTTATGTTTGTAGAAATTAATTCTATAAAGACGACCGGCATGATCATTAAAAGTTACAGACGTCTTTTTAACTGCCTGATGTTTTATCATTAAAACACTCTTCTTTTACTGAAGCGAACCGTTTCAGCGACTCTCTTTTTTATTTTATTCATCTTTCTTTCCTGCCTTTGTATATAAGGAGGTAAGTATGCTATCTATATAAATTTATGACTACTACTATCACTCATCAGGAAGTTCCGGTGGATCTTCCGGTACATACGGCCACAGAAGAGACGAATGCCTGTGGTATGAACAATCGTATTAAACGGTTGCGTAAACTCACTTTTGAAACCCAACCCTCTCTGTCTATTGAACGGGCATTGATCGAAACCCGTTTTTATAAGGAAAATTATGGTAAATATCCGATCCCGGTGTTGCGGGCGCTGAATTTTCTGGAGATATGTAAACAGAAGACGATTTACATTGGAGAGGATGAACTGATCGTGGGGGAACGGGGTCCACAGCCCAAGGCAGTTCCTACCTTCCCGGAGCTGACCTGCCACAGTGTGGAGGATCTGCATGTCCTGAATACCCGGGAGTTGCAGCGCTATACGATCAGCCAGGAAGAGATTGACACCTATGAACGGGAAGTCATTCCTTACTGGAAAGGGAAAACGCAACGGGAACGTATTTTCAGTCATGTGCCGGACAGTTGGCGGTCATTGTATGAGGCCGGGTTGTTTACTGAATTTATGGAACAACGGGCACCGGGACATACGGCACTGGATGGAAAAATATACCAGACCGGTCTGCTGGACCTGAAAGAGAGGATCGAAAAAGAATTAGAAAATCTGGACTTTATTCATGATCCGGAAGCGACTGACAAGCAGGAGGAGTTGACCGGGATGTCTATTTCCTGTGATGCGGCCATCCTGTTTGCGGAACGGCATGCAGATCTGGCGGAGGAAATGGCTGCTAAGGAAAAGAATCCGGAAAGGGTTGCCGAACTACGGAAGATTGCGGAGGTGTGCCGCCGGGTTCCTGCCCATGCTCCCCGGACATTCCACGAAGCCATTCAGATGTATTGGTTTATTCATTTAGGAACCATCACTGAATTAAATGGCTGGGATGCGATGAACCCGGGACATTTTGACCAGCATCTGGCTCCTTTTTATGAAAAAGAGGTAGCTGCCGGACTGTTAACCCGTGAGGAAGCGAAAGAGCTACTTTGTTGTTTCTGGATCAAAGTCAATAATCAACCTGCCCCTCCGAAGGTGGGTATTACGGCGAAAGAGAGTGGAACGTATAATGATTTTACCAACATAAATATCGGTGGAGTCAAACCGGATGGCAGTGACGGAGTCAGTGAGGTTTCCTATATCATGCTGGAAATCATCGGAGAGTTGCATATTCTCCAGCCGGGTAGTTCTATCCATATCAGTGCCCGTACACCGGAGCGTTTTCTCCGGGTCGGATGTAAGGTGATCCGCCAGGGAAACGGTTATCCTTCTGTGTTTAACCCGGATGTCTATATTCAGGAGATGCTTCGCCAGGGTAAGTCCCTGCAGGATGCCCGCGAAGGGGGATGTAGTGGATGTATTGAGGTGGGGGCTTTCGGTAAAGAGGCCTATCTGCTGACCGGTTACCTGAATGTTCCCAAGATACTGGAGGTGACGCTGAACAACGGGTATGATCCGGTTTCCGGAAAGCTGGTCAGTATACAGACCGGAGACCCGAAGGACTTTTCCTCTTTTGAAGAACTGTATGAAGCTTTCCTGAAACAGTTGAATTATATTGTGGAACAGAAGGTAGCCGTCAGTAATTATATTGACCGGATGTTTGCTAAATATGCCCCGGCCACTTTCCTTTCCCTGTTTATTGATGATTGTATAGCCAAAGGAAAAGATTATTATGACTGTGGTCCCCGGTATAACACGACTTATATCCAGTGTACAGGGTTAGGAACTATTACAGACAGCCTGTCCGTGATCAAAAAGCATGTGTTTGAGGATCAGATATTTTCTATGGAGGAATTACTGGAAGCGGTGGCCGGTAATTTTGAAGGAAAGGAACCTGTCCGCCAGTTCATTCTGAACCGGACTCCCTTCTTTGGAAATGATGACCCGTATGCGGATGAGCTGGCAGTGAGAGTCTATAATGATCTGTATAGTGCGATTGACGGAAAACCGAATACCAAAGGGGAAACTTTCCATTTGAACATGCTTTCAACCACCTGCCATGTCTATTTTGGAAAAGTCCTGGGAGCGACTCCTAACGGACGGTTAGCCGGTACTACTATTTCGGATGGAACCTCTCCTTCCCATGGGGCGGATACGCACGGCCCTTCTGCTGTGATCAAATCGTTAGGGAAGCTGGACCAGGTCAAAAGTGGTGGGACGCTGCTGAACCAACGGTTCCTGCCTAAGTTGTTGAAGAGCGACGAGGACATTGCCAAACTGAGTTCGTTGATCCGTAGTTATTTTGCCCTGGGTGGACATCATATCCAGTTCAATATTGTGGATTCGGAGACTTTATATGCTGCTCAGAAGACTCCGGAGAATTACCGGGACCTGTTGGTCCGTATGGCAGGCTACAGTGACTATTTTAATGATATGAATGCCGATCTGCAGGCGGATATTATTACCCGTACCCAGCAGGATTCTTTTTGATATGAGTTTGGTATTTGATATTAAGCGCTACTCTATAAATGACGGGCCGGGCATCCGGATCACGATCTTTCTGAAAGGATGCCCCCTGTCCTGTCTCTGGTGCCATAATCCGGAAGGGATTTCTGTCCATAAACAGAAAATGTACACGGCTAAGCGGTGTCTGGGATGTGGTATGTGTGTCAATCGTTGTCCTTCTGGTGCTTTGTCTTTAACAGAGCAGGGCATACGTACGGATCATAGTCTATGTGTATTATGTGGTACATGCGCAGATATCTGTCCGGCCAATGCCATGGAACTATCCGGAAGATCTTATACGGTTGCCGAACTGATGAAAGAGATTGAAAAGGAATTGGTCTTTATGGACCAGTCAGGAGGAGGAGTGACCTTTTGCGGAGGGGAACCTCTTATGCATCCCGGCATGTTGATGGAACTATTAAGACAGTGTGGTCAAAAGGAAATCCACCGGGCAGTAGATACGACATTGTTTGCCAGACGAGAAATCATTGAGCAGGTGATGCCGGAAACAGATCTGTTCCTGGTGGATCTGAAGCACATGGATACAAAGAAGCACCAGCGATTCTGTGGCGTACCGAACGAGTTGATCTTATCTAATTTGCAGTATCTGGCAGCTTCCGGCAAGGAGTTTCTGATCCGGATCCCATTGATCGGGGGGATAAATACAGATGACGAAAATCTTTTGCAAACAACTGCTTTTCTCCGGGATCTGCCGGGAGAAAAGAAAACGGTTCATTTACTTCCCTACCATGATATTGCTAAAGGAAAGCATGAAAAATTAGGAAGTGTCTATAATTCACAGGGAATCTCTTTGTCCTGTCCTTCACGGGAAGTACAGGACAAATGGGTTTCTTTCATGCAGGAGCATGGCTTGTCTGTTTCCGTAGGCGGATAAACAGGAGAACTTATTTCCGGTTCATTTCCTCTAACAGGAATTCGACACAGACCTGTGGATAATACATCATGAATTCTTCTACTGTCGCACCTTCCAGCCTGTCCAGTACTTTATTGATAAGGCCCGGATAAGAGGCTTCCACGATGTCCTGAAACATGTAATTGAAAGGACCTATTTTTACAGTACCGCTTAAAAATACGTCGATCAGCAGATAGTAGCTATCCGGTGCATGTTGTAAGATGTATTTTTTGAATTCCCTGTATTCATCCGTATCCATGTAAGGTTGAGTACTACTATGGATGGCAATTTCAGGAGTATTACATTTGTTTTCTAAATTTTCCAGCTTCTCTTCAAAAGCAATTTTAAGAGCCGGGTCTAATTGAGCCACCCCTTCTGTTACTTTTGTTCTCATATCATTATTTATAGAAAACAGGTCATAAGAAGTATAGTCCTGTTCCTCACTACCACAAGATACAGCGAGTGCAGCTAACATGCTATTATGAAGCCGCATATCATAGATAAATGCGCTCTTTTCATATCGCTATCTTTTAAAATTAAACAATCTGTTGCCTTAACCTATTTAAAAATAAAAACGTAAATTTAAATGATATCGTATTTTATTAATTCTTTTTATGGAATAATCACTTATATTTTCTGCAAAGATATAAAATATTTTATCATTCATTCACTCAAATAACAGAAATTCAGTCAATAAAGTTTTGTTGAAGAAAAGAAATCTGTTAAAAATATTTTGTTTTGATAATACAAAGAATAGAATTGATACAGATTTTAAATATTTCATCCTGCTGGTTAATCTCCGTTCCATCCTTTATAGCGATATCCCTGTGCTGTAAATAGTTCTCCGGGAAAGCGGGAATTATGAAAGGAAAAATGAATACTGTCAGCCGTAGCACCTGAGGGTGTGGTGGCTTCGTTCAGCAGAAGCCGGCCATTCATCAGGGTAAATGTTTCCGGGGAAGAGGTCACATTCCCTGCCAGATTCTCGATCTCGTTGCCGGAAAAAGTGAGAGTAGATATCTCACAGGTTATCTTTCCGTTAATAGCCCAGGGATTTTCAGGGTTTTCATTATATTCTCCGATCCGGATCCAGCATTGATCCGGATCGTACCCGGATGTATTGGCTATGTAACAGTAATCTTTCAGAAGCTCCTCTCCCTGCTGGTTGTAGACATAGATCCTGTATTGGCCACCCAGCGGAGCTATGGGGGTGTATTCAATATCATATTCCCGGTGTGTATCACAGGCTGTGATCATTCCTAATAAAATGAAGAGCAGATATGTATAGGTTGATTGTTTCATGGTCTGTTTTATTTAGGGGTTTTTGTAATTCGTATGCCACCACAGCGGGGAAGATATGCTTTTTGTTTCCGGAGCATTCGGATTGTAGGAGGAAGAGATGGAAGGAATGAGTAACCGGTGGGGAAATTCCTGAGGTTGAAGTACCGTATTTCCAGGTGTGACCAGGGTTCCTAATACATATCCTTCCATCAGGCCTTCTGTCTGGTTGCTCACCCGGACCCGGGAAGCCGTACTGATTTCCGGATAACCGGTCCTGTTCCGGTCAAAGAAAGCATCCCACGTATTGGCTTTTGCCGCTGCTACCCATTTTTGTAGCATGATAGACCGGATCATGGTTTCTGTTGTGGAATCATTGAATTCATACGTTCCACCCGGGGCAATATAGAGTGAAGCATCATATCCCCAGCGGGAAAAAGCTTTGGTGACTCCTTCCTCATAAGCTGCTTTCGCCTGTCCGGATGCCCCCAGTCTGGCATACGCTTCCGCTTTCATAAAGGCGACTTCTGCGCTATTCATCAGATAAACCGGATCATCATATGCCTGCATGAGGGGAGAGGAGTGGCTGAGTGGGATACTTTCCTCTTCCCCTTCTATATAGGAAGGGAGGCTACCGGCCGGCAATCCTCCGTATACCTGCCGGATGGTGGGGCTTTCCAGCGTATTGGAATAGGTGGTGGGAATATAATATTCACTGATTCGCGGATCCTGGTTTCCTATCAGAAACTCCGTAAAGGTGTGACAGGCACGGACATTTTCCCAGGAATTCAGGGTCCGGATATTGAATTCATAGAAAGGATTCCCTTTATAAGCCGTATCTTCAAACCCGGTGAATTTGCAATCCTCTTCCAGGAATCCTCCCTCTGCCAGTAATTCCTGTATGGCCGTTTGGTAAGTCCCGAAGTCCCTTAACAGGATCTTTAATTTTAGGCTTTTGGCAAACGCAATCCACAGATCTATGTTTCCACGGAAATAGAAATCTTCGTTTCCGATCGCCGGATGGTGACTTTGTTTAGCCTCCTGCTGCCGGGAGAGGGCTTCATCCAGTATCTTCAGGAGTCCCGGATACACGATAGTTTTACTGTCATCATAGTGTGGGTATGGATAATGGGTAGGATCCAGTGCTTCTGTAAAAGGAATGTCTCCATACAGATCGGTAAGTATATGAAAATGATAAGCCATCAGGATTTTTCCGATCAACCAGTAATTCCATGCTTCTTTCTCCTCTGCCATGGCGAGTAGATATTGAATATCCAACAGTGTATTTGCATAGGCATTTTGCCAGAGGCTGTTATAGTCATCTGTGTTGAGACTGTAATTAACCAGGGGATAATAAATGCTGCCTGTATTTCCCTGTGTGGTATACTGCATCCACATGCTACCGATGATATATCCACTGTTTCCCAGTGTTGACATCGTGGTGGTATGGATGGAAGCCAGCAGGGTTTCCAGTGTGGCTGAAGTGGGATAGTTTGGATTCTCATTTATATCCAGGTAATCTTTACATCCGTTGAAGGAGAAAGAAAAAACAATCCCTATCATATATAGCTTAACCAGGTGATAACTTTTCATATGCGACTCCATGTTTATTAAAAAGATAATTTAATTCCTAATCCGTAGTTCCGGGTGGAGCTTCCTCCCGAAGTTTCACCAAATTCAGTCAGGATATCATCCCCGAAATTGCTAACTTCCGGATCTACATAATTATTCTTTTTCGGGGTAAACAGGAATAAATTCCTTCCGATAAGGCTGAAAGAGGCAGCAGTCAAAGGTGTACGGATTAAATATTTTTCCGGCAGCGTATAAGACAGCGCTATTTCCCGGATTTTAAAATAGTCTTTCGGAATGACATATCCTTTTCTGACCTCCGGATTGATAGAGGGGTTTCCCAGTGCATAGCTGATCTGGTCTGCCCGGATCATTAGGTTGTTTTCCACATATTCACCGTTGAGTATCTTTACGGAGTTCGGGATGATATACGGGTTACGTTCATTGAAGAGGGTATGGGTGGAGCTTCCGGTATACAGGGAAAAAAGGCAGTGCCGGAATACATATATCCTCCCTTTCTCCAATCACCTGCCACATGTAAAGATAGGTTCTTATACTTCAGATGGGTGGTGAATCCCATGGTGAAGTCCGGTTGTGAGCCGCCCAATATCTCTTTTTGTGTATCACTTTCTATGGGAAAACCACTATTGTTCACCACAGTGTATCCGTAATAAGGACTGTTTTCATCCGTCACTTTTTCAGATGCGGGAATGGAAAAGACACCGAGGGGTTGTCCTACCATCGCTATATACTGTACTCCTAACTGGCTCACGATGGTGTATTCCGTCACATTGTCCCACAACTTTTTAACCAGGCTTTTGTTTTTGGCAAAGGTCACTCCCAGCTCCCACTTCCAGTCATAGGTCTGAAGGACAATCAGATCCATCATCAGTTCTATCCCTTTATTTTCGATATGGCCTATGTTTCTGCTTTGGCTGGTATACCCGGGTTCCGGTGGCAGGTCTGCCTGAATGATCTGGTCTTTGGTTTGCCGGTTGTAATAGGCCGCATCCAGCCTGAGTCTGTTTTTCAGAAAGTGACCGGATATACCCAACTCATATTCCGTGGTCTTTTCCGGTTTCAGATCCGGATTAGCCAGGATGTTACTGACCGTGAGTCCTGTCACATTATTTAAAGGTAACCAGGTATAAGAAAATTCTCCCGGATCTCCACTTACGGTCGTATAATAATTATTTGTTAAATATACATCCGCAAAATTACCAGTCTGTCAGATGGCTGCGCGAACTTTCAGGAGGTTAATTCCCGTATCTTTCAGTTGTGGGAAAAGTTCCGTGAGAATCAGGGAGCTATTGATTCCTCCATAGAAAAAACTATTCTGATGGGAAGGGAGGGTGGAAGACCAGTCATTTCTTGCGGAGATATTCAGGAAGATCCAATCTTTATATCCTATTTCTGCCTGTGCAAAAACACCGATCATTCTGCGGGACCATTTTTGCGAATGAGACATGATCTCTCCGGATGTATTGGCCAGGCTATACCATCCTTCTATGTCTAACTGATTGACACTGGAATATCCGGAATGTGAACTTTGACTGTTTAAATTCCAGCCTGCCAGTCCACCTACGGAAAAATCTCCGGGTTTATATCCGGCTGTCATCAGGATGGTTGCATCTAATTGGCGCAAGTGATAGAAGGGTTCGCTATAATATCCTGCTCCCGGCATCTTCCCTCCCAGACTATTGTAAGAGCCTTCTGTGAAACTATAAGCAGGCGTTTGGATGTTCATATCCTGATCCAGCAGATCAGTAGCCACACGGCCGGTCAGGTTCAATCCCGGCAGCAGTTCATATCCTACCTCCACTTTTCCCAGCAGGTGGTCTTCTATGTAATGGGTGTGAGGATTACTTGCCAACCAGTAAGGGTTGGAAGTGGAATGGGAAAAATAATTATCCGTATTATAGCGTTCATCGTTGTAGTCTTTCATCATGCTGAGATCTATATCCACCGGATGCTGTAGGATTTGCATTTCCAATCCGCCGATCCGCTGAATATCTTTACGGATATAATTAACGGACGCTTCCATTTTCAATTTTCCGGTTTGAACATATCCACGCAGAGAAAAGGTATGTCTTGTGTAATCATCCGCATGGTGAGGAACGATCCCATTGTTGTGCAGATGCCCATAAGAAGTAATGATACCGGCTCTCTCATCTCCATAGCGAAGGGTTAGGGTCTGATTGGTTTCCAAACCGGTTTTATAAAAGTTACGCAGGTTGTTTTTTACGTAGCTATACGGTTTATACATGGGTTCTGCTAACTGGTCCGATCCCCATTCCCGCATTTTTCCATCCAGCCGGGGTCCCCAGGAATGATTTACGTTCCTTGCCCACCTTCCTCCTGTTCCCTGACCAAAAAGGTCCTGTGTCTGCATGACCCGTAAGACACTGGAAGCCATGATTGCCCCATCGTAGGTGATCTTTAATTTCTCTTTTCCTGCGTTTTTAGTTTTGATCATCACCACGCCATTCGCTGCCCGTGAACCATAGAGGGCAGTGGCGGATGCTCCTTTCAGGACGGTGACAGACTCTATATCTTCCGGATTGATGTCATTGGCAGAGTTCCCGAAGTCTAATTCAAGGTATCCGGCTTCATAATTGCTGACAGGGATACCATCCAGAATATAAAGAGGCTGGTTTTTATTAAAAGAGGAGATTCCTCTGATCTGGACCGTACGTGCGGACCCTGTCCACCCGGCTCCTGAAATGTTCATGCCGGCTACTTTTCCGGCCAGGCCTTCCAGCATGGAAACCGGCCTGGCAGCAGTCAGTTCTTCTGCTTTAATAGTCGTGGTGGCATATCCTAACGTTTTTTCATTTTTCCGGAGCCCAAACGCTGTGATCACCACTTCTTCCAACGCCTGTATATCCGGTTCCAGCACTATCCGGAGGTAAGGTTGGGCCGGAACTTCCTGAGAATGCATCCCTAAGAATGAGATCCGGAGTGTATTTGCCGGACCGGAAATGATGAGAGTGAATGTCCCGTCGGAACCGGTTACTGTACCCATGCCCGAAACCTTTTCTACAATTGTTGCACCGGAAACAGGTTCACCATCTTCTGATGAGATCACGATCCCGGACACTTCTGTTTTTTGTGCCACTACCCACCCGGTGTTTAACGATAAACAAAGTAGGAGACAAGCTAATCTTTTCATGGATACCTTGTTGAGTTTAGTTAGAGTTATATAGTATTTTATCTCTTTATGTTAATATACAAAATAGTCAAAGGTCTGGGGAAGTGCAAATTTATTTATAAAATTTATTCTTTTGTGTAAAAAGTGAGTTTTTTAAGTAGTAGAATTTTCTTTTATTCATAAAAAACTCTGGCCATAATCCTTAATAAAATGGATCTGTGACCAGAGTCGAGTAATTATTTTATTATTCTATACTTTCCGCTTCTTACAGAGGATATTCTTCAAAAGCATATAATACGGTAGAGAGATAGCGTTCACCCGTATCCGGCAACAGGGTTACAATTGTTTTACCTGCATTTTCAGGAAGTAAAGCCAGTTGAGTAGCAGCATAGGCAGCAGCACCGGAAGAGATACCTACTAATAGGCCCTCTTTCTGGGCTAATTCACGGCTGGTACGAATGGCGTCATCATTCTGAACCTGGATGATCTGGTCCACTACATCCCCGTTGTAGGTTTTAGGAATAAAACCTGCTCCGATTCCCTGAATTTTATGGGGACCGGGATTCCCTCCGGAAAGGACAGGAGAATCTGTGGGTTCCACAGCAACGATCTTTACATTCGGATTATGTGCTTTCAGTGTTTTTCCTACTCCGCTAACGGTTCCGCCGGTACCTACTCCTGCTACAAAAATATCTACTTTGCCGTCTGTGTCTCTCCAGATCTCTTCTCCGGTAGTTCTTACGTGTACGGCAGGGTTAGCCGGGTTTTCAAACTGTTGCAGAATGATAGCACCCGGAGTCTCTTCTTTCAGCGCCTGTGCTTTGGCAATCGCCCCTTTCATTCCTTCTGCTCCCGGAGTAAGGACTAAGTTTGCTCCTAATGCTTTTAACAGATTGCGTCGTTCCAGACTCATGGTTTCCGGCATGGTCAGGATCAGTTTATATCCTTTGGAGGCAGCTACAAAGGCTAATCCAACTCCTGTATTACCGCTTGTCGGTTCGATGATCGTTGCGCCCGGTGTCAGCACTCCTTTGGCTTCCGCATCTTCGATCATGGCCAGTGCGATCCGGTCTTTGACACTACCGGCCGGATTGAAATATTCCAGTTTCGCGATCAGGGTAGCTTTCAGCTCTTTACTTGCATTATAATTAGAAAGTTCCAGTAGGGGAGTATTACCTACTAAGTCTGTTAGTTTTTTCGCAATCTTTGTCATCGTATTTTCTTATTTAAATTAGTTAATTTGAATCCTATGTTTTTTTGATACAACAAAGATAGGGTAGGTTTAAGTTTCAGAAAATACCATAAACAGGGTATATTTAAGAGATCCCTGATTAAAAGGAAAATAAGCGGCAGGAAAGTGAAAAGAGAAAAAGGGTTTATCTTTTTCTTATCCGGTTTGTTATATTTTTTATTTACGTATTCCCCGATCCGTTTATAGGCTGTTGCTATATGTGCTTCCACTGTTTTTACAGAAATATCCAGTAAATCGGCAATTTCTTTTTGTTTGAGTTTATCATTCAATTCCAGCCGGAAAACTTCCCTGCATTTTTCCGGTAAAGAAAAAATGGCCTCCTGCACGAGTTCCCTGTATTCCTGATCCATCAGGTTTAATTCCGGAGTTTGGTCATCCGGAAGGTATTCTATACTATATAGTTCTAAAGTATCACAAAGATCAGCCCTGTTTTTCCGGATATAATGCAGACATTGGTTTTTAACAGAAGTATAAAGATATTTCTCAATATCCTGGATTTCCGTTAAGGCTTCTTTTCTTTTCCAGATGATGTAGAAAATGTCTGATACGGCTTCCTCACTTAATTCTTTGGATTTTAAGTAAAACAGCGCCAGATGAAATAATCTTTGATAATACATATCAAATAACGACCTGAAAGCATGTTCATCTCCTGCTGCGATTTTCCGGAGGCAGGTTTGTCTTTCTATGGAGGTATGTATTTCAGATTCAGGCATTTTGAAAAATAGACTTAACAAAGTGTGTTACAGGCAAAGATAAAATAAAAAAAGAATTTACAAAAAATATCTTTCTTATTAGGGTTTTTCCTGCTATCTATACTCTATATAAT
>JAJQEE010000061.1 GCA_021201865.1 Tannerellaceae bacterium
GTCCGGGTCACGCCGACTACGTTAAGAACATGGTTACCGGTGCTGCTCAGATGGATGGTGCTATCATTGTAGTAGCTGCTACTGATGGTCCTATGCCTCAGACTCGTGAACACATCCTTTTGGCACGTCAGGTAAACGTACCTAAATTGGTTGTTTTCATGAACAAATGTGACATGGTGGATGACGAAGAAATGTTGGAATTGGTTGAAATGGAAATGAGAGAACTTCTTTCTTTCTACAACTTTGACGGTGACAACACTCCTGTTATCCGCGGTTCTGCTCTGGGTGGATTGAACGGTGATGCACAATGGGAAGACAAAATCATGGAGCTGATGGAAGCTTGTGATACATGGATTCCGCTGCCTCCACGTGAAGTAGACAAACCATTCCTGATGCCTGTTGAAGACGTGTTCTCTATCACTGGTCGTGGTACTGTAGCTACAGGTCGTATCGAAACTGGTACCATCAAAACCGGTGAAGAAGTTCAGATCATTGGTCTGGGAGCTGAAAACAAGAAATCAGTTGTAACAGGTGTTGAAATGTTCCGTAAGATCCTTGACGAAGGTCAGGCTGGTGACAACGTAGGTCTGTTGCTTCGTGGCATCGACAAAAATGAAATCAAACGTGGTATGGTTATCACCCACCCGGGAAAAGTAACTCCTCACTCTCGTGTGAAAGCTGAGGTATATATCCTGAAAAAAGAAGAAGGTGGTCGTCACACTCCATTCCACAACAAATATCGTCCTCAGTTCTATATCCGTACATTGGACGTTACAGGTGAAATCACTCTTCCTGAAGGAACAGAAATGGTAATGCCTGGTGATAACGTAACCATTACTGTAGAATTGATCTACCCGGTTGCTTGTAGTGAAGGTCTTCGTTTCGCGATCCGTGAAGGTGGACGTACTGTAGGTGCTGGTCAGATTACAGAATTATTAGACTAATTCTATATCACTCATAGCCGGCTTGATAGCAGGCCGGCTATTATACGGAAATAGCTCAGTTGGTAGAGCACTGGTCTCCAAAACCAGGTGTCGGGAGTTCGAGCCTCTCCTTCCGTGCTAAAATCTATAGATTCAGATGAAAAAATTAATTGGTTATATTAAGGAATCTTATAACGAGCTTGTTTATAAAGTTTCTTGGCCTACAAGAACCGAACTTTCCAATAGTGCTGTGGTTGTTATGATCGCTTCCCTTATAATTGCAGCATTAATTTTTGTAGTGGATATGGGCTTTGAAAATGTAATGCGTTTCATCTACGAAAGAATCTTCTAATTCAGTTTTTGATATGTCTGATATTGAAAAGAAATTTTATGTTCTTCGTGCCATTAGTGGTAAAGAGAATAAGGTTAGAGAATATCTGGAGGCTGAATTGAAGAATACGGACTTAGGTGAATATGTAGCACAGGTACTGATTCCTACCGAAAAAACTTTTACTGTACGGAATGGCAAGAAGGTAATGAAAGAAAGAGCCTACTTGCCTGGTTATGTTTTAGTAGAAGCGGCTTTGGTTGGTGAAGTTGCCCATCGTTTGAGAAACATCCCTAATGTCATCGGGTTTCTTGGTGGATCGGAAAATCCGGTTCCTCTACGTCCGGCGGAAGTAAGTCGTATTTTAGGTACGGTAGACGAATTGCAGGAGCAACAGGAAGATCTGGATATCCAATTCTACGTTGGCGAAAACGTAAAAGTTACTTTCGGACCATTCAATGGTTTTAGTGGAGTAATTGAAGAAGTCAACACCGAGAAGAAGAAACTTAAAGTAATGGTTAAGATCTTCGGTCGTAAGACCCCGCTTGAGTTAGGCTATATGCAAGTAGAAAAAGAATAAAGCATTGTTACGAATCGCTTTATCTTTTCCGTTTTTGATGTTATATATCTAAAAATTTTAGAAAATGGCTAAAGAAGTTGCTGGACAAATCAAATTGCAAATTAAAGGAGGAGCAGCAAACCCTTCTCCCCCAGTAGGACCTGCCTTAGGTTCCAAGGGTATTAATATTATGGAGTTTTGCAAGCAATTTAATGCCAGAACCCAGGACAAAGCCGGAAAAGTATTACCAGTGGTAATTACTTATTATGCGGACAAGTCTTTCGACTTTGTTGTTAAAACACCTCCGGTAGCGATCCAGTTAATGGAAGCTGCTAAGTTAAAAGGTGGATCAGCTGAGCCAAACCGTAAAAAAGTTGCGGAAATTACCTGGGATCAGGTAAAAGCGATTGCTGAAGACAAATTAGTCGATCTAAACTGCTTTACTGTAGATGCAGCTATGAAAATGGTGGCAGGTACAGCAAGAAGTATGGGTATCACTGTTAAAGGGACATTCCCGGGTAATAATTAATAATCTTCAATTGAAATGAGTAAACTTACAAAAAATCAAAAGTTGGCTTTGGGCAAGATTGAAGCTGGGAAAGCATACACATTAAAGGAAGCATCAGCATTAGTAAAAGAAATTACTACTTCTAAATTCGATGCCTCTGTGGATGTAGACGTTCGTTTAGGTGTAGATCCCCGTAAAGCGAATCAGATGGTTAGAGGTGTGGTTTCATTACCTCACGGAACCGGAAAGCAGGTTAGGGTTCTCGCATTGTGTACACCTGACAAAGAAGCCGAAGCGACTGCAGCTGGTGCGGATTATGTCGGATTAGATGAATATATAGCTAAAATTAAAGGCGGTTGGACTGATATTGACGTGATTATCGCCATGCCTTCTATCATGGGTAAGATCGGTGCTTTAGGTAGAGTATTAGGACCTCGTGGTCTGATGCCTAACCCAAAGAGCGGAACTGTAACCAATGATGTTGGCCAGGCAGTTAAAGACGTTAAACAAGGTAAGATCGACTTTAAAGTAGACAAAACCGGTATTGTTCACACATCCATTGGTAAAGTATCTTTCGATGCTGACCAGATCCGTGACAATGCGAAAGAGTTTATTTCAACATTGCTTAAGTTGAAACCGTCTGCAGCTAAAGGTACATATATAAAGAGCATTTATCTTTCAAGTACTATGAGCCCGGGTATTAAAATAGACCCTAAATCAGTTGAAGAAAATTAATAAAACAATTGAACGATGAGAAAGGAAGATAAAAGCGCTATTATAGGACAACTGGAAGAAGTTTTAAAAACTTATCCTCACTTCTATTTGACAGATATCGAAGCTCTGGATGCTGAAAAAACCAGCAAACTGAGAAGAGAATGTTACAAACAGGAGGTGAAACTGGTTGTTGTAAAAAATACATTGCTTAAAAAAGCGTTAGAGAACGTAGAAGGAGATTTTTCTCCGCTAGATGGTGCACTGAAAGGTAACACTGCTATTATGTTCTCTGAAACAGCAAATGTACCGGCTCGCCTGATCAAAGAATTTACTAAAGATACAAAAGGGGAAGGTAAACCTCAACTGAAAGCTGCCTATGTACAGGAAAGCTTCTATATTGGTGCCGAAAACCTGGAAGCTTTGGTAAATGTGAAGAGCAAAAACGAACTTATTGCCGATATTATCGCTCTGTTGGAGTCTCCGGCGAAAAACGTTATTTCGGCTCTTCAGTCATCAGGACAAACTATTCACGGAGTATTGAAAACTCTGGAAGAAAGATAATTTTAATTACACAGATAAACAAATCATTTAAACTATACAAAAATGGCAGATTTGAAAGCTATTGCTGAACAATTAGTAAACTTGACAGTAAAAGAAGTTAGCGAATTGGCTACAATCCTTAAAGAAGAATATGGTATTGAACCTGCTGCTGCAGCTGTTGCTGTTGCTGCTCCTGCTGGTGGTGCTGCTGCCGCTGCAGAAGAAAAAACTTCTTTCGATGTAGTGTTGAAAGCCGCTGGTGCTAATATATTAGCAATCGTTAAGCTGGTGAAAGAATTAACTGGTCTTGGTTTGAAAGAAGCTAAAGATTTAGTAGACGGAGCTCCTAGCAACCTGAAAGAAGGGGTTGATAAAGCTGAAGCTGAAGGATTAAAGAAAAGTTTGGAAGAAGCTGGAGCTGAAGTTGAGCTTAAATAATATTAAAACCTGTAAATCAGGTGAGTTGGTTAAGAGTCCCCGGTTTCGGGGAGTCTTAACCTTTTTGTGTCTTTATTTTCATTAAGTTCAATAAATTCCTTACTAAATGTCTTCAACAGCTGTAAACCAAAGAGTTAATTTTGCTTCGATAAAAAATTCACTTCCGTATCCGGACTTTCTCGAAGTACAATTGAAGTCATTCCAAGACTTTCTTCAACTTGACACACCTCCGGAAAAGAGAAAAAAGGAGGGTTTGTATAAGGTATTTGCAGAAAACTTTCCGATTGCAGATACCCGTAATAATTTTGTGTTGGAGTTCTTAGACTACTATATTGATCCTCCACGTTATACTATCGACGAATGTATTGCCCGTGGACTGACCTATAGTGTACCGTTAAAAGCAAAATTAAAACTATATTGTACAGATCCGGACCACGAAGATTTTGATACCGTGATCCAGGATGTGTATCTGGGCCCTATCCCCTATATGACAGAAAGGGGTACCTTTGTGATAAATGGTGCCGAGCGTGTTGTTGTATCTCAATTACACCGTTCTCCGGGTGTATTCTTCGGACAGAGTACACATGCGAATGGAACGAAACTGTATTCTGCACGTATTATCCCATTTAAGGGTTCATGGATCGAGTTTGCGACAGACATCAATAATGTGATGTACGCTTACATTGACCGTAAAAAGAAATTGCCTGTAACTACTCTTTTAAGAGCTATTGGTTTTGAAAGCGATAGAGATATTCTGGAAATCTTCAATCTGGCAGAAGAGGTTAAAGTCACGAAGACTAATCTGAAAAAATTAGTAGGCCGTAAGCTGGCGGCACGTGTACTGAAAACATGGGTAGAAGACTTTGTTGATGAAGATACAGGTGAGGTTGTTTCTATTGAACGTAATGATGTGATTATCGACCGTGAATCGGTTCTGGATAATGACAATATAGAAGCTATTCTGGATTCCGGTACGCAAAATATTCTTTTGCATCGGGAGGATCAGAATCTGGCTGATTTTGCAATTATTTATAATACCCTACAGAAAGACCCGAGTAACTCGGAGAAAGAAGTTGTATTATACATCTACAGACAGTTGAGAAATGCTGAACCTGCAGATGAGGCCAGTGCACGTGAAGTGATCACGAACCTGTTCTTCTCAGAAAAGAGATATGATCTGGGTGAAGTAGGACGTTATAGAATTAATAAAAAGTTAGGCCTGACTACCAGTGATGACGTAAAGGTTTTAACAAAAGAAGATATAATCGAGATCATCAAATATCTGATCGAATTGATTAATTCAAAAGCGATCGTGGATGATATCGACCACTTGAGTAACCGTCGTGTGCGTACGGTAGGTGAGCAGCTATATAACCAGTTTGGTATTGGTCTGGCTCGTATGTCACGTATGGTTCGTGAACGTATGAATGTGCGCGATAATGAAGTATTTACTCCGATTGACCTGATCAACGCGAAGACTATTTCTTCTGTGGTGAATTCATTCTTCGGAACCAATGCTTTATCTCAGTTTATGGACCAGACCAACCCGTTGGCTGAAATTACCCATAAACGTCGTCTGTCTGCGTTAGGCCCGGGTGGTCTTTCCAGAGAGCGTGCCGGATTTGAAGTTCGTGACGTTCACTACACGCATTATGGTCGTTTGTGTCCGATTGAGACTCCGGAAGGACCGAATATCGGTTTGATCTCTTCCCTTTGTGTATATGCGAAGATCAATGATCTGGGCTTCATTGCAACTCCTTATCGTAAGGTGGAGAATTGCCAGGTGGATTTCTCACCGGAAGGTCTTGCTTATTACACAGCGGAGGAAGAAGAACACATGATGATCGCGCAGGGAAATGCTCCTTTGGATGATGAAGGCCGGTTTATCCGGAATAAAGTAAAATCCAGATTGGAAGCGGACTTCCCGGTAGTACCTCCGACAGAAGTAAAACTGATGGACGTGTCTCCTACCCAGATTGCCTCTATTGCAGCTTCCCTGATTCCATTCCTGGAACATGATGATGCGAACCGTGCATTGATGGGATCTAACATGATGCGTCAGGCAGTTCCTTTGTTACGTACAGATTCTCCAATCGTAGGTACAGGTATTGAGGCCCAGGTGGCAAGAGATTCCCGTACGCAGATCGTAGCCGAACGCGAAGGAGAAATTGTATTTGTAGATTCTACTTGTATTAAAATAAAATATGACCGTTCTGAAGACGAAGAATTTGTAAGCTTCGATGATGCGGTTAAGACATATTATATTCCGAAATGGCGTAAAACGAACCAGAGCACCACTGTAGACCTTCGTCCGATCTGTGAACGTGGTCAGCGGGTAACTGCCGGTCAGATCCTGACAGAAGGTTATTCCACTCAGAAAGGTGAATTGGCGTTGGGACGTAACGTAAAAGTTGCGTATATGCCATGGAAAGGATATAACTATGAGGATGCGATCGTGTTAAACGAACGTATGGTACGTGAAGACTTCTTTACTTCTATCCACGTGGATGAATATATTCTGGAAGCCCGTGAGACTAAACGTGGTATGGAAGAATTAACTTCTGATATTCCGAATGTAAGTGAAGAAGCGACTAAGGACCTGGACGAACGGGGAATCGTTCGTGTAGGGGCACGTATTGAACCCGGGGATATCCTGATTGGTAAGATCACTCCGAAAGGGGAATCGGATCCTTCTCCGGAAGAAAAACTATTACGTGCGATCTTTGGTGATAAAGCAGGTGATGTAAAAGACGCTTCTTTGAAGGCTACTCCTTCTCTACGTGGAGTGGTGATTGAAACAAGCCTGTTCTCAAAAGCCGTTAAGAAACGCAAATCAAGATTGACAGACAAAGCCATTCTTCCGAAATTAGATGAAGAGTACGAAGAAAAACTGGCAGAGCTGAAAAATGTATTAGTTGAAAAATTATTAGTACTGACCAATGGTAAAACCTCTCAGGGTGTAAAAGATTACATGAATACAGAGGTAATTGCTAAAGGTGCTAAGTTCTCCCGTAAGGATCTGGAGGGTCTTGATTATAGCGCTATTCAGGTAAGTAAATGGACTACCGATGATCATAAAAATGACCTGATCAAACAAGTCATCCTGAATTATCTGAAGAAATTTAAAGAGCTGGATGCAGAATTGAGACGTAAGAAGTTTGACCTGACGATTGGGGATGAACTTCCTACCGGTATTGTTCAGATGGCTAAAGTCTATATTGCGAAGAAACGTAAGATCCAGGTGGGAGATAAGATGGCAGGCCGTCACGGAAATAAAGGTATTGTTTCCAAGATTGTTCGCCAGGAAGATATGCCTTTCCTGGAAGACGGAACACCTGTTGATATCTGTTTGAATCCACTGGGGGTACCTTCCCGTATGAACTTAGGACAGATCTTTGAAGCTGTGTTAGGATGGGCAGGCCAGACAATGGATGTAAAATTTGCTACTCCAATCTTTGATGGTGCATCTTTGGATGATCTGAATGAATGGACAGACAAGGCGGGTATTCCACGTTACGGTAAAACTTATCTGTATGATGGTGGTACCGGTGAGAAATTTGACCAGCCGGCTACGGTAGGGGTAACCTACTTCCTGAAATTAGGTCACATGGTAGATGATAAAATGCATGCCCGTTCGATTGGTCCATACTCACTTATTACACAACAGCCGTTGGGTGGTAAGGCACAGTTCGGGGGCCAGCGTTTCGGAGAGATGGAGGTGTGGGCACTGGAAGCATTCGGTGCAGCGCATATCTTACAGGAAATTCTTACTATCAAGTCGGATGACGTCGTTGGCCGTTCGAAAGCGTATGAAGCGATCGTGAAAGGTGAACCGATGCCAAATCCGGGTATCCCTGAGTCGTTGAACGTATTGCTTCACGAATTACGTGGTCTTGGTTTAAGTTTCACTCTGGATTAATTCAACAACCATATAAGGCAGATGAGTTTTGGCTCGTCTGCTTTACAAATTGATAACTCTTTATAAATAATATAACATGGCTTTTAGAAAAGAAAACAAGATAAAGAGTAACTTTTCAAAAATAACCATCGGTCTGGCCTCGCCTGAAGAAATTCTGGAGAATTCAAGCGGTGAAGTCCTGAAACCGGAAACGATTAACTATCGTACTTACAAGCCTGAACGTGACGGTTTGTTCTGTGAGCGTATTTTTGGTCCTATCAAGGATTACGAATGCCATTGCGGTAAATACAAACGGATCCGTTATAAAGGTATTGTCTGCGATCGTTGCGGGGTAGAAGTTACAGGAAAGAAAGTTCGTCGCGAACGTATGGGACATATCCACTTAGTAGTTCCTGTAGCTCATATCTGGTACTTCCGCTCTTTACCTAATAAAATTGGTTATTTATTAGGGATTCCTACCAAAAAATTAGATTCTATCATCTACTATGAAAGATATGTGGTTATTCAGCCGGGTATCAATGAAGATGTGGTAGAATTAGATCTTCTGTCAGAAGAAGAATACCTGCAGATCCTGGATAATCTGCCAAAAGAAAATCAGATGTTGGATGACTCTGATCCGAACAAATTTATTGCTAAGATCGGAGCAGAAGCGGTGTATGATCTGTTAGCCCGTTTAGATCTGGATTCTCTTTCGTATGATCTTCGCTACCGTGTCAGTACGGATACTTCCCAGCAGCGTAAGAACGAAGCGTTGAAACGTTTGCAGGTGGTAGAATCTTTCCGTGCATCCAGAGGCCGTAACCGTCCGGAATGGATGATCGTGAAAGTAGTACCGGTTATTCCGCCGGAATTGCGTCCGTTGGTACCATTGGATGGAGGCCGTTTTGCCACTTCTGACCTGAATGACCTGTATCGTCGTGTGATTATCCGTAATAACCGTCTGAAAAGATTGATCGATATCAAGGCTCCGGAGGTGATCCTGCGTAATGAAAAACGTATGCTTCAGGAAGCGGTTGACTCGTTATTTGATAACTCACGTAAATCAAGTGCTGTTAAAACAGATGCAAACCGTCCGTTGAAATCTCTTTCAGATAGTTTGAAAGGGAAACAGGGACGTTTCCGTCAGAACCTGTTAGGTAAGCGTGTGGACTATTCTGCCCGTTCGGTTATCGTGGTAGGTCCTGAGTTAAAAATGCACGAATGTGGTTTGCCTAAAAATATGGCAGCCGAATTATATAAGCCTTTTATCATCCGTAAATTGATCGAACGGGGTATCGTTAAAACGGTTAAATCTGCAAAAAAGATCGTAGACCGGAAAGAGCCTGTGGTTTGGGATATTCTGGAATATGTGATGAAAGGTCATCCTGTTTTACTGAACCGTGCACCAACGCTGCACCGTTTGGGTATACAGGCCTTCCAGCCTAAGCTGATCGAAGGAAAAGCAATCCAGTTACACCCGTTAGCCTGTACGGCGTTCAATGCCGACTTTGACGGGGACCAGATGGCTGTCCATTTGCCGTTAGGGAATGAAGCTGTATTAGAAGCGCAGATGTTAATGCTGGCTTCCCACAACATTCTGAATCCGGCGAATGGTGCACCTATTACCGTTCCTTCACAGGATATGGTACTTGGATTGTACTATATCACTAAACTTCGTCGTGGCACCAAAGGGGAAGGACTTACTTTCTATGGTGTTGAAGAAGCTACCATTGCTTACAATGAAAAGAAGGTGGCCATCCATGCACCGATTAAGGTATATGTCGATGACATTGATGAAAACGGTGAACCGGTCAGAAGAATGATTGAAACTTCCGTAGGACGTGTCATGGTGAATGAATTCGTTCCGAAAGAGGTAGGATATGTAAATGAACTTTTAGGAAAGAAAGCACTGCGTGATATTATCGGTATGGTTATTAAAACCTGCGGGGTAGCACGTACGGCTCAATTCCTGGATGATATTAAGAACCTGGGTTATTACATGGCCTTCAAAGGAGGTCTGTCCTTTAACTTAGCGGACGTACTGATCCCGGCTGAAAAAGAGGAGTTGATCAAACAGGGAGACCAGGAAGTGGCTCAGATCCTGGATAGCTATAATATGGGATTCATTACGTTCAATGAACGTTATAACCAGATTATTGATACCTGGACCCACATCAACAATAAACTGTCTTCTATCCTGATCAAACAGCTGACAGAAGATAATGACGGATTTAACTCTGTGTTTATGATGATGGATTCCGGAGCCCGTGGATCGAAAGAACAGATCCGTCAGCTATCCGGCATGCGTGGTTTGATGGCGAAACCTCAGAAGAGTGGTTCTGAAGGTGGTCAGATCATTGAGAACCCGATCCTTTCAAACTTTAAAGAAGGTCTGTCTGTGTTAGAGTACTTTATCTCTACCCACGGTGCCCGTAAAGGTTTGGCGGATACCGCTTTGAAAACGGCGGATGCGGGTTACCTGACCCGTCGTCTGGTAGACGTATCGCATGATGTGATCATCAATGAAGAAGACTGTGGAACCCTGCGTGGTCTGATCTGTACAGAGTTGAAGAATAACGAAGAAGTGATTGCTTCTCTCTATGAACGTATCTTAGGCCGTGTTTCCGTACATGATATTCAACATCCGTTAACCGGTGAGTTGATTGTGGAATCAGGCGAAGAAATCCGGGAAGATGCTGCGAAGAAGATTCAGGAATCTCCATTGGAAAATGTGGAGATCCGTTCCATTCTTACCTGTGAATCCAAGAAAGGTGTGTGTGCCAAGTGTTACGGACGTAACCTGGCGACCGGACGGATGGTTCAGAGAGGTGAGGTTGTGGGTGTGATCGCTGCACAATCTATCGGTGAGCCGGGTACCCAGTTGACACTGCGTACGTTCCACGTAGGGGGTATCGCTTCTAACATCGCAACAGAAAATAACATTACTTCTAAATATGATGGTATTCTGGAAATCGAAGAGTTACGTGCCGTAACTGCGGAAGAAGGAACAGATAAAGCTCATCAGGTAGTGGTTAGCCGTCTGGCGGAAATGCGTATTGTAGATCCGAATACCAAGATCGTCTTGTTAACTCATAATATCCCTTATGGTTCCAAGCTGTTTTTCCAGCATGGTGATACCATTAAGAAGGGAGATGTAATTATAGAATGGGACCCATTCAACGCCGTGATCGTATCAGAGGTTAGTGGTAAGATCGAATTTGAAAACGTAGTTGAAAACGTTACTTATAAAGTAGAAAGTGATGAGACTACCGGTTTGAAAGAAAAGATCATTATCGAATCCAAAGATAAAACCAAAGCTCCGGCCGCTCATATTGTGGACGAAGATGGTAATTATCTGAAGAACTATTCTCTTCCATTAGGAGCTCACGTAGTGAAAGAAAACGGAGATGCGGTAAGAGCAGGGGAAGTATTGGTGAAGATCCCTCGTGCAGTGGGTAAGGCTGGTGATATCACCGGAGGTCTTCCTCGTGTAACCGAGTTGTTTGAAGCCCGTAACCCATCTAACCCGGCTGTTGTTTCTGAGATCGATGGTGAAGTTGGTTTCGGAAAGATCAAGCGCGGTAACCGTGAGATCACTGTTACTTCTAAATTAGGAGAGGTGAAGAAATACATGGTTCCATTGTCTAAACAGCTATTGGTTCAGGAAAATGACTATATCCGTGCGGGTATGCCATTGTCAGATGGTGCTGCCACTCCATCCGATATCCTTGCCATTAAAGGTCCTACTGCTGTTCAGGAATATATCGTGAATGAAGTGCAGGATGTCTACCGTCTGCAGGGTGTGAAGATCAACGATAAACACTTTGAGGTGATCGTTCGCCAGATGATGCGTAAAGCAGAGGTGGTTGAACCCGGAGATACCCGTTTCCTTGAACAGCAGATCGTTGATAAGCTGGATGTAATGGATGAAAACGATCGTATCTGGGGTAAAAAAGTGGTTATGGATGCAGGAGATTCCCAGACGATGCATGCCGGACAGATCGTCACTGCCCGTAAGCTGAGAGATGAGAACAGTATGCTGAAACGTCGTGACCTGAAAACGGTTGAAGTGCGTGATGCTATTCCGGCTACAGCCAACCAGATCCTGCAGGGTATTACCCGTGCAGCGTTACAGACGACCAGCTTCATGTCAGCTGCTTCCTTCCAGGAAACAACTAAAGTATTGAACGAAGCTGCTATCAATGGTAAAGTAGACCGTCTGGAAGGTCTGAAGGAAAATGTGATCTGTGGTCACCTGATTCCGGCGGGAACCGGACAACGTGATTTTGACGAATTAGTAGTAGGTGCTAAAGATGAATTTGAACGTATTTATGCCAACCGTAAAAACGTGGTAGAATTCAATTCGATGGCAAACGACTAATTAATCGTATAGATATATTTTAAAAAGGCTACCGGTTTTTCCGGTAGCCTTTTTTTATTTCTGATTTGTATAATTGCTAACTTCCTTTTACATTTGTTATCTGATACTATTTAAAGATCCCATAAGTAACCTTTAAAGCCATGGAAGTTCTGAGAGAAATAACGCCATTATCAGCGGAAGACTGTTTTATGGTGATGCAACGCTCAAAGAAAGCGTTTGCCTATCCGATGCATATTCATCCGGAATTTGAACTGAACTATCTTGAAAATGCAAAAGGAGCTATCCGGGTGGTAGAAGACTCTATTGAGGAGATCGGTGACCTGGATCTGGTACTGATTGCGGGAGGGATCAAACATGGTTTTTCTAACCATACCTGCAACTTCAAAAATGTGACAGAGATCACGATCCAGTTTAATCGTAGCCTGTTTGATAGTTTTATCAATAAAAGACATTTCAGAAGTATCCGGAATATGTTTGAAAACGCCGTACAGGGATTGACTTTCAGCCGGCAAATGATCATTCAGATCCAACCTAAACTCAGAAAGTTATCCGAAGACGTACCGGATTCCTTTAGGAATCTTTTATTATTAATTGATATATTGAAGACCCTGTCTGAGGATGACGCTTTCCGGCGTTTAAATGCCTCCTCCAATAATTCGGAATTAACCAACCGGGATTGTGACCGCTTAGGATATATTATGTTATATCTCCACGAGAACTATCACCGGACGGTGACCTTAGAAGAGATCTCTTCTCTTATGAATATGAGTGAGGCATCCCTGACCCGGTTCCTGAAAAAGTGGACCGGAAAAACATTGATAGATAATTTGAATGAAATACGTATTTCCGCGGCTGCCTGTCGTTTGATAGATACCAGTGATACCATCTCAGAGATTTGCTATAAGAGCGGGTTTAATAATCTTTCCCATTTTAACCGGCTCTTCAAGAGATGGCGGGGAAGTACCCCCACAGCCTACAGAGAAACGTTTTTTAAGAGCCGGTTTAAGGTATAAATGTAAATCTGACCTATAATATGACGAAATAGTATCATTTATTGTAAAAATAGTATTTGGCGCATGCATTGAATCATTTTATATTTGTAACATTGTTAAAATAAAAT
>JAJQEE010000187.1 GCA_021201865.1 Tannerellaceae bacterium
TTAATGAAATCGCTTTGGAAATGAATTTCCCGGACCAGTCTACTTTCGGCAAATACTTTAAGAAACACACCGGCATATCGCCTAAAGAATATAAAAAGGGACTGGGTAGCTACGGGATCATGTAAAGTATTGTTCAGCAGAAGATTCTGCAAGGGGCTTTTATAGATCCCTGTTATCTGAGTCATAAAACCGGGAATGTCTTCCCTATATATTCGGATAGCAGGGTGGGATTTTTACCGGTAATCCGGTGGTAGGTATCGCTTATATGCGGTGGTTTGCGGAAACGGGGCAGGAAATGTAGCATGATCATGACAAGAATCATCGGGGTGGTAACACCCTGCCGTTTTTTATAGAGGAAGAAACGGAGGAGAGAAGGACTTTCGTAGCTTAGTCCCATGTGAGTGATAGCGTTTATAAGGGATACTACTTCCGGGAAACTGAGGTTTTCACTGCCTGTTATTTCCAATGCCTGATGCGTGTAGGTTTCAAAATCAAGTAGTACAGAGGCGGCAACTTCGCCGATATTGGCTACATCTACCCAGTTAAAAGGGGCGTTAGCAGCAGGGAGTACTATCTTCCGGTTCTTTATATCAGCAGCCAAGGTTGTTGTAAGGTTTTGCATAAAGTAAGAGGGGCGCAGGAATACATATGGCATTCCTTTTGCCTGTATCAGCTTTTCTATTTTAGCATGAGGAATGTAACTCATTCGGTCAGCATCCTGAACGGAAAGGAATACAATTTTGCGGATACCATTCCGGAGGGCTGTATCCAGTAAGGAATCAAATAACTGCAGGTTGGCAATTTGAGGCGGACGGAGCAAAAACAGCATATCTATCTCCGTAAATGCAGGTTGCCAGCTATCCGCATTTTCAAAATCGAAATAACGGTAATATAGGTTGGGATAATTACTAAAGAGGGTTTTAGACTTTTCAATATCCCTTACGCCTGCCATAATTTCCCCATTATTTACCGCAGATGAAAGCAAATAGTGAATCGTTTCGATTCCTACATTTCCGGTAGATCCTGTAATTAAAATCCGCTGGTTCATTTTTTTCTGTCGTGATTGGTACGCTCTAAAGATAACCGTTCCTGCAGTAAAAACGTTTACTTTTTTAATTCTGTTTATACTTAATAGGGCACAGTTCACACACTCTATTTTGAACTTCATGCATAATCTTTATACCTCCCGGCTAAAAGTCCCTATCTTTAGCAGCTGATTTGAAATAGGAGAGTCCGGAAACTGGACAACCCACATTCATATCCCCATAAAAAAGAAAAAATAAATAAATACCCATATGGAAATAAATGCCCTAAAAAATCAGGAACAATTGCCAACCGACAGCTATCTTCAGACCATTATGAAAGATAACTTTCCAATCTATGAAGCCTTCCGGCAATTACAAATAACAGAAACCGGAACGGAACCCGAATGGCGATTCTACAAGGATGGCAATGCATGGCTGGGAAAAATGATGTACAAAAAGAAAAACCTCGGCTGGATCCATGTTTACAATGGTTACTTCAAGGTGACCTTCTACTTTATGGAAAGACATACCACCGGTATCGCATCCTTGCCTATAGCCGGTGAAATAAAAGAAGAGTTCTATAAAACTCCTTCTACAGGAAAACTAATCCCTATGATCATCACAGTGACAGAGGATACACTGAAAGATATTCGCACCATTCTACAGTTCAAAAAAAACGGCTAAATAAAATACCCATAACAACCTATTGACCGATTACTGTAAGGGTAGGTAAGCTTCAACAGTCAATGTCAATAAAATAAGAAGCCTCAAAAACCGCTCCTGATTGTAATCTCTGTATCCAGTCTTTATCTTTAAATTCCCCCTGATAACCGGTTGAATCACATCTGCCATACCAGGGCTCTATGCAAATAAAAGGAGCCTTTTTATGAGGAGGTGACCACAAACCAAGTACAGGCGCATCAAATCTGACCGTCAGGTAAGGAGATTTATTTTTATCCAGCAAAGAGACTTTTGAAATCTGCCGGTTCTCAATGATCAACGCGTCCTTATCAAAGGAATCAGTTTTAACAGGGAGAAGATGGTTATCCAGCTCCATCGTTAAAGGTTTTTCTTTAGATAAACATCCTTTTTCACCGATTAAAGAATATTGGAACCGGTTGTCTTTTGTATCTAATAGAAGATATCCTTTTATCTCTTCGGAAGGATCAAATCCGGGATAACAGAAACCGGGGTGTGCACCTATCTGGAAATAAATCCATCTATCGCTCTCATTTTTTACCCGCCATATTACTTCAATAGTCTTACCGCTGAGCTTATATCCTATTTCCAATATAAAATCAAACGGATAATTCTGCTTTGTTTCCGGATTACTGGTAAGACGATAGAAGACACTCTCTGTCGTTTTTTCGATCAATTCAAACTCCGAATCCCTGGCAAAACCATGTTGAGACATACTATACTCTGAACCATCCACCCGGAATTTCCCATCCCATATGCTTCCTACTATCGGAAACAGGACCGGTGAATGACGGTTCCAGTAGGAAGGATCAGCAGTCCACATGTATTCCCACCCGCTATCAAGATTGATAATACTTATTAATTCTGCCCCTTTCTCTGCTATACGGATCGCTAACTGATCGTTTTTGAGTTCTGTCATAATCGCTTTTATTTGACTTTAGATGCCTGCAAATATAAGTGACAATTCACATATTTTTATAGACCCGGGAATATTTTCTTTTATCACTTCTTTTTCTATCATATATATAAATGTCAGGAAGAAAATCCTTATCTTCACCTCAACAAAAGCAATTCAAATGAAAGAGATAGACATCGAGAGCTGGAAACGAAAAGAACATTTCCACTTCTTCTACCGTATGGATTATCCCCAGTACAACATTTGTATGGATATTGACATTTCTCATTTTCTTGCCTATACTAAACAACAGCAGCTTCCTTTTTACTACGCAATGATCTATGCGGTCACTGATGTACTCAACAAAACAGAAGAGTTCCGGTATCGCATTCGTGACGGTAAAGTCGTTCTACATAACCAGGTCCATCCTTCCTTTACCGATATGGACAGTGACTCTTCGGATGAGCTTTTCAAAATAGTTACCGTCAACCACGAAGGGAATATCCATGCGTTTACGCATGCTGCCCGTGAAGCCAGCCGCTATCAAAAGTCATATTTTGATCTCTCTAAAGTGGCCGGTCGTGATGATCTGATCTATATTACCTGCATTCCGTGGATCAGTTTTACCCATCTTTCCCACACGATCACCCTGAATCGCAACGATTCTGTCCCCCGTATTTCCTGGAGGAAATATTACCAGCAAGATGACAAAATCCTTCTTCCTTTCTCTGTACAGGTACATCATGCATTGGCAGATGGTATACATGTGGGTAAGTACGTGAATGAATTGCAGAAATACTTGAATTGTCTCATCTTAAAATAGCGTTACACAATCTCCCCATATTTCTCCATCTCATTGAGTACCGGAAAAGACCTCCGGCACATCTCCTTTTACTTCTACCGGAAAACTTCGGGTCTTCTCCGGTTATTTTTTCCCGTTTTTGTACAGGTGGTTAGGCGATCTTTTGTTGTCTGCCTGTTTACTATAATTAAATATCATGAGGCTTACTCCCAACACGAGTAACCCCCAACTTTTCATCTTACCCCATTTCATTCTGTGAATATGTTTTTATGATTCATATTACTTCATATCCACTGTATAACAAATGAAGGGTTCAGATGGTTAAGAAAGGAATCAAACCGGCTAAAAAATAATATACCTATTAGCTGAGAATAATATACTTATTAAGGACAGCTAATAAGTATATTACTCCCGGCTACTATACTTATTACGAAAATCTAAACTTTAGGGAATAAAAAATCATCTATATAATAGAAGAGATATTATTTTTGAAATACTTTGGTGGACAGGACGATGAGATCCTGCAGAGGGCGATCGTTTTTATCCGTTTCTACCAAAGACATTTTTTCTACAATATCAAAACCTTCTACTACCTCTCCGAAGATGGTCACTGAGCCATCGAGGTGAGGAACCCCACCAATCGTTTTATAAATCTCTCTTCTTTCGGCGGGAATGGCTACGGAGGGCATCACTTCGAGAGTATCTAAAACCATGAGTGCCACCTGCTCTTCCAGTTCGGCCAGGAATTCTTCTGTCTCAAACTTTGGGTCCCGGGCTTTCAGGCGGTGGGAGAAAACGGAATGCAGCCAGTTACGGCGGATATTGTCAATACGGATCTCTATCTCATCCAGTTCTTCATCGGTCAGGACTTTTCCCTGTACAAAACAGAACTGGGTCCCCGCGGAAAGACGTTCCGGATTGGTAGCATCCGCTTTTTTAGCATCGATCAGCGCTCCCCGTTTATTGAAATGGTGAGGGAGAATCTCAGCAGGTACTCTATAGCCTCCGTCTCCGCTTCCATAGTGCACACCCGGTTCCTGCGCTTTACTGGCCGGGTCACCTCCCTGCATGACGAACTCTTTGATCACCCGGTGAAAGATCACGCCATCCTGTTCACCATTCTGGCACAACCGGATGAAATTATCCCGGTGTAACGGAGTATCGTCATATAACATAACAGTAACATCTCCCATATTGGTTTTCACAGTAACATAGACCGGTTTATCCGGATCTAAAGGTTTTTCTTTACACCCTACTGTTACAAACAGGAAAAGAAGTAAAAAAGGGATCCATTGTACTTTCATAATGATATTGTTTAAGAGATTTTATTTTTTTCATCGTGCCAGACCAGCATCCGGCAGGCTTTACAGTCAAACTGTAATTTGAGACGAGTATCTTTGTAGAGCAGATAAAACGGTTCCTTATAAGGAGATTGTTCTTTCTGCCAGACCGGGCACCATCCCATACTGTATCGCAGGCAATGTTTACTAAACATCAGCGGTACATTCTTTTGCGGAGATATTTCAAAAGCATCTTCTATCTCTTCCACTCCGCGTTCTTTGTAAAACAAACGGGCCTGAGTATTCGACACATTCCCTAAATAGGTTAGTCGCTTTTCCGGAAGGTTCCTTACTTCCCGGTTGGAAACCGGCTCAGACAGTTCTTTCCTGTAACGTATCATCCGGTCTGTGACTAATTTTTCCGTAGCGGTTCTCCGCATAGTAGCTAACAACGAAGAAGGGACAAACCAGTTTTCCTTCAGGGATATCCTCATTTCTGCCACTTCAAAAGGGGTAGTCCCCAATTTGGAAAGTTGCGTACGTATATTTTCCGTCTGCTCTTTCCGGGCTACTTCTTTATCAGTCTGTTCCGTAATCATCACCCGTGCGCCTGTTTCATCCGTCATGCTTAACGTGTAACCAAACGGATTATCCAGAAACTCAATAGTCACCGGTATCTTTCGTTCGGCCGTGGGCTTATCGAGTTGTTTTTCAAATTCCTGGTCGTAATTGCGATAGAGTACTACATCCGGACGAAGAGCCGGCATTTCCAGCGGATAGATCTTCTCTCCTTCCACCTTGTTCACTCGGAAACCTTCCAACTGTCCTTTGGTATTGAAATAAATCAAGCCATCCCCGTTATGTAAAGCCAGGTTTGAACCGGTGACAGTAAAATAGTTCCGTTCGACCCTTCTCACTTTTCCAAGCTTCTCCCCTATCGATTTAGGAGTATCAAACGAAGTGATATCCTGCGTTCTTTCCTGTAAAAAGAAAGGGGTAAAACCCCGGTTGAAACTTTTTTCAGGTACGGGAGTAAATGTGAGGTGACTATTTCCATGTGAAGCACGGGAGATATCTGTGCGGCCTGCTAAGATCCGGTCCAGTTTTTGACGATAATAAGCCGTAATATTCTTTACATATGCCATGTCTTTCAACCGGCCTTCTATTTTAAAAGAAGAGACTCCGGCATCAATCAACTCTTCCAGAAAATCTGAACGGTTCATATCTTTCAGGGAAAGCAGGTGTTTATCCGAAACGATCTCTTTTTCTCCGGCATCCACCATCGTATAGGGCAGACGGCAATACTGCGCACATTCTCCCCGGTTAGCACTTCTTCCGCTCAGGGCCGCGCTCAGGTAGCATTGACCGCTGTAACTGACGCACAAAGCTCCATGTACGAAAACTTCCAATGCCACTTTCGTTTGTTCTGCAACAGCTCGTATTTCATTTAGGGATAACTCACGGGCAAGCACGACCTGGGTAAAACCGGCAGATTCCAAAAACTTCACTTTTTCCGGTGTCCGGTTATCCGTCTGGGTACTGGCATGCAGAGGAATAGGTGGCAGACTCAGACGGGTAATCCCCATATCCTGTATGATCAGCGCATCCACTCCTATCCGGTAGAGATCCCAAACTAATTTCTCTGCTTCTTCCAGTTCACTTTCACGTAAAATAGTATTCAAGGCCACATAAATACGTACACCAAACAAATGGGCGTATTCACATAGCCGGGCTATATCTTCGAGGGAATTCCCGGCAGCAGCACGGGCTCCAAACTTTGGCGCACCGATATATACTGCATCGGCACCGTGATTAATAGCCTCTATTCCGCATGTCAGATCTTTCGCAGGGGAAAGAAGTTCTATGGAACGAGGGATTTTCTTCATTTATGATAAAGTTCCTAAATTCTTAATGTCTTCGATCCGGAATGGTGTCTGCTGGTACACATAGTAGTTCAGCCAGTTGGTGAACAATAAATTCGCATGTCCGCGCCAACGCACAACAGGCCCCTGAGCCGGGTCATTATTCCTGTAATAGTTTACAGGAACAGTGATGGGTAATCCTTTATTTTTATCCCGGATATATTCATCATTCAGTGTGTAAGGAGAATATTCGGAATGTCCGGTAATATAAAATTCACGTCCACCACGTGACATGACCATATAGACCCCGGACTCTTCGCTTTCCGACAGAAGGGTCAACTCAGGCACTTTCATAATATCATCCCGGCGTATTTCCGTATGACGGCTGTGAGGAACAAAGAATTCATCATCAAAACCACGGAATATAGGTAAATAGGGATCTCTGAGCGTATGGCGGAAAATACCGAACATTTTAGCCGGCAGATCATATTTGGGGACCCCATGGAAATGGTAGAGTCCCGCCTGTGCCGCCCAGCAGATATATAAAGTTGAAGCCACATGTGTCTTTGCCCAATCAAATATACAGATGATCTCCTCCCAATAGTTCACATCTTCAAAAGCGATCTGCTCTACCGGAGCTCCTGTCACAATCATTCCATCATAGTAATCATCACAGATCTGATCAAAATCTTTGTAGAACTCCTGCATATGTTCGATTGGCGTATTCTTTGGAGTATGCCCTTTGATCTTCATAAATTCGATCTCAATCTGTAAAGGGCTGTTACTTAACAAACGGATCAGGTCTGTTTCTGTTGTGATCTTTAGCGGCATCAAATTCAGGATCAGCACACGCAGGGGACGGATATCCTGTTCGGATGCCCGCAGTGAGTCCATCACAAAAATCTGCTCCTTCTTCAGTAATTCGATTGCCGGTAAGTTCTTCTGTAAATTTAAAGGCATGTTGTGTTCTGTTTGATTATCACACAAAAATAGTAATCAATTGTCAATTGTCAATTCTCCGTTAATAATTATTCAACGTTTTCATGGCTTATCGATGAAACCTGATACCTTTTTCTTGTTAGAGGAAAGTTTTAGCGATAATAAACAGTTAAGGCTGTCTGATCAGTCAAACAGCCTTAACAAATCTATATATTTCAGTAATTCCTGGTTTTCTTACCGGAGGTATTTACTAAAACTATCATCTGTAATTTCGCCAGGAGCTAACAGGATAACAGGCAACTGTCTGGCCCAATCTCCTATTTGATTCTGAATCTCACCGGATTCGGTTATGGTCAACCGGAATCGTCTGAGTTCATTCTCCAACTCAAGCTTTATCGCATCTATTCCTCTCCGGATCGCCTGATAGGCAGAGAGAGTGGTGTAAATATTTACTATAGCTTTACAATCATCAGGGATAGTATTAGGCGCACTACCTCCTTCCAGATTCTCCAATACGTGATAAGAATTGGCCACCTCTTCTTCAGTGGTTGTTAATAATGTTTCCAGTCTTTTGAGGAATATTCTCATATGATCGATCGCATTGATTCCTATCTGAGGAGCGGACCCATGCACGGATAAGCCTTCTGTTACGAACGTCAGAGGCATTAAAACATTTTCATATTGATCCTGCGTAGGTTCAATAACCAGGACGGTATCCAGATCGCTGGTATAACCGATAAAAGCCAATTCTTCAATTCCTACGTGTGCAAGAGGAAGACTTCGTGCCACAGATATCATCAGTTTAATTGTACCTGAGAAAGAAGATCCGTTTTTTAAACGGGTTATCGCCTGTATGGCGGTAGACACCCCCTCATAGATAGCCTGTAAAGACTTACTTTGAGGACTCAAATAGGCAATAATACCTACCACTTTTCCTTTTTGATTTCCGGATAGTGTGGCAATGATGGTTGTTTCCGTCTCCGAAGTGGAAATACCATCATATTCAAGATTAGCCTCAGTGAATAGTTCAGTAAGAGAATTTATGATTGTAGCCTCGTTTTCCAGAGAGACATTTTTATTTTTATTTTCCATGGACTTTATTGTTTTTTCAAAAGTTGGTTTGCAAATATTCCTTTATTATTCTTTCATATATCTTGATCGATTCTTTATAGAGACTAACGTCAACATATTCATTTGACTTATGAGCAGTCAACATATTCGCATGTGCAAAGATTACAATAGGAAGATGTACAGGTTCCCCCGGAGGTGTTTCTTTTCTGAGTTGGATAAATTCGGAAGCATCCGTACATCCCGGAAGATCAAGAGGTGAACTAAAGACTGCACGATTTGCTTTCCTGACTAATTGCACAAACGGATGATTTCTTGGTGTACTTACAGGCGCATTCTTCACGAAGATTTTCAGCCCCATCGTAAGGCCCGGATTTTCCTGTTCCGTTTTGCGCATCAGTTCCTCTAATTTTGCAACCAGCGCATCCTGATCCAGATCCGGTTTGGTGCGGACCTCAAAAGCAATTTCCCAGTGAGTAGTATTAATATCCTCCTGTTCTTCTTCATTCATTTCAGGTTCCTCAAATTCCCCTTCATTTACTTCATTTCCAACCAGATTCAGGCTAATAGTCGGAGGATTAATATTGATGTTTAAACTCAAACGATCCGTAGGATCTTCCACTATGAAATCGGATAGTTTAAATTCCTTGTCATAATTCTCCAGGAATTTCAGCATATAATTGATAGCATTTTTACCAGGTTCAGGTTTTTCACCCTCCGGAATCTCTATATCAGTCGTTATCTTTATTCTCAGCACTCCCTTATGCCCGGCAAAGGTAATTCCTTGTGTAGGTTCTCCCACAATCATAGCATCCACATCATCTGCATACTTCTGTTCCCGGAGTTGTTTGGAGCCTAATAATCCGGATTCTTCTCCGGCGGTAGCAAATAACTTAAGGCCACCGGAAAAGTCAGCCCCACTATTCTTCAGGTTAATCATAGCAACAACAGATGCCATCAAACCAGCTTTCATATCACTGGAACCGCGGCCATAAATTCTACCATTGACCTCTTCCGCTCCAAACGGATCCTCTACATCCCAGGCTCCCTCTCCCAAAGGCACGACATCCATATGTCCGGCAAATGCTAAGACAGGTCCCGGTTTGTTTCCTTTAATCTCTGCAACCAGATTACAACGGTTTTCGTCTCCGTCAAGCGGTACTAACGTACTTTTAATTCCTGCCTCTTCCCAAAGAATCTCTTTGATAATGTTGGCCACTTTCGTTTCTTCTCCCAGAATGGTTTTTTCCCGGATTACCCTCTTCAACCATTCAATAGCTTTTGACTCGTCTCTCATGTTTTAAAATTAAGATTAGTTAAGTAATTTATGAAAAACATCCCACTCAGTAACCTTCTTTTTAGAAAAGAATAGACACTGATTTTAACGACGTAAGTGTAGCTATTTTTTAAATATAAACAAAAATCAATTAAGTTAATTATAACTTATATATACTAACATAATAAAAAGAGTTAATATTAAAATAATTTTTTCTGCATGATTAAAGGTTTTTACGGTACATATTTCTCTTTTTCTGGTCGAAACGGTTGTCTGATCCCCTTCAACCACAAAAAGGAAGGCTACCTCAAATTGAAGTAGCCTTCCTTTCAATCAAAGATAATACATAACAGATTAATATCCTCCTCCTAATGCTTTGTAAAGAGAAACAATCGAACGGAGTTCATCTAATTTGGCATTGTTCAACCCGATCTGGGCATCCAGTAAACGGCGCTGGGCATCCAGGACATCCATGTAACTGGTAATTCCGTTGATGTATTGCAGATAGGCTAATTGGGCATATGTACGGGAAGATATCTCCAACTGTGTGCGTGCCGCCCGCACCTCTTTTGTCTTCCTTACATTAATGAGTGCGTTATGTACTTCACGAAAAGCTTCCAAAACACTCTTTTCATAGGAGTATAGTTCCTGTTCGTACCGGGCTTTCGCTACTTTTAAACGGGCCTTGTTTTTACCCATCATAAAAAGCGGAGCGATCAGGTCACTGTTGATGAACCAGGCCGGGCTCTTTAACAGATCTACTAATTCTTCACTTTCCAGTCCGAAATTTCCGGTGAGCCGGAGTCTGGGAAAAAGATTGGTATAGGCTACCCCTACACGGGCATTGGCTTCTTTCAGTTTTTGTTCCGCCCTGCGGATATCCGGACGGCGTTCCATCAACGTAGAAGATAAGCCAACCGGAAGATGATCCGGTAATTCCTGTTCACTCAAAGAGACACCCCGGGGAATTTCTCCGGAATAATGTCCTAACAAAAGTGACAAATCACTTTCTCTGATACTGATCTGCTTTTCCAGTTCGGGGATCAGGGTCTCTGTGCGTGCCAATTCCACTTCTGCCTGCCGGTAGGCTGTTTCAGAAGTCAGACCACCTTCAAAACGTAACCGGGCAAGCCGCACGCTTTCCTGACGGGCACTACGGGTCTGTTGCACAATAGATAGCTCCCGGTCCAAAGCACAGAGCTCATAATATTTGGATGCCACCTCTGAAATAAGGGTTAAACGCAATGCCCGTTGTGCCTCCACAGATTGCAGGTAGGTCGCCAAACTGGCGTCATTTGCCCAGCGAAGGTTTCCCCACAGATCGACTTCCCATGCAAAAAAGCTTTTGACCGAATACTCCGGATCCGGCTCCCGGTGATCTCCACCGTAGTTCAAGACCTCTTTTTGTGCATTCAGACGAATATCAAACTCCGGAAACATATTAGCAAAAGAGATCCGGTTTGCTGCCATCATTTCCTTGATCTTAGCCGCAGCGATCAGCATATCTTTATTGTTCTCCAAAGCAACTTCGATCAACTCCTGAAGTACTTCATCCATATACAGTTCTTTCCACGGAAGTAGTTCCGCCGCCTCATCGTCCGATTCGGCAAAGTCAGGAATCTCCAATTCCGGACGGGCATATTTCTGTCCCAGCTTACAGGAAGAAAAGCCCAACACAGCAGCCAGTATCAGTAGTATATATTTACTTCGCACCATTTTATTTCCTCCTTAAACGTTTGATCCTGTCCACCGGGATCTTTTTGACATTCAGTTTTTTCACCTTGACTTTCTCCTTTGTCTTATAGACAAGTACAAAGAAAAACGGGATCAATACGATACCGATCGTGATCGCCGCCAGCATACCAAAGAATACACCTGTACCAATGCTGTGGCGGGATGCAGATCCAGGGCCACTGGCCAACACCATAGGTAACATACCTAACACAAATGCCAGAGAGGTCATCAGGATCGGACGGAAACGTAAACGGGCCGCATGGATAGCTGCCTGCGCCACTTCCATTCCGTTATCCACCTTTACTTTGGCAAACTCAACGATCAGGATCGCATTTTTAGCTGCCATACCAATCAGGGTAACCAGACCGATCTGAAAATAGACATCATTATATAACCCGGTTGCCCATATCCCTAAATAAGCACCTAAGGCTGCGATCGGTAAAGAGAGGATCACAGCAACAGGAACCAACCAACTTTCATATTGAGCAGCAAGGAATAAAAAAACAAAAAGGAACACCAGGGCTAACACCATACCGGTTTGTCCTCCTGCTTTTTTCTCCTGAAAAGAAAGTCCACTCCATTCCAGACCAATATTTTCCGGTAACCGTTCGTTTACGATCTTTTGCATGGCTGCCATCGCTTCTCCGGAACTGTAACCGGGTGCTGCTACGGCATTGATCGCTGCAGTGGAGAACATATTGAACCGTTTGATTGTACCTGGTCCTGTGGTATAACTGATATTTCCTAAGGAGGTCAAAGGAACCATAGCTCCGTTCTGGGCACGGACAAAGAAAAGTCCGATATTATCACTGGTTGCCCGGTAAGAGGCTTCCGCCTGAATATATACCCTGTAAATACGGTTGAACATATTAAAGTCATTGATGTAGGAAGATCCCAGATAGGCTTTCATGGTGGTGAAAATATCCGACACTGGTATTCCGAGAAATTTAGCCTGATCCCGGTTTACATCAAAATAGAGCTGTGGGATTTCGGATTGCAAGGCAGAAGAGACACTCCTGAGCTGAGGGGCAAGGGAAGCATAATAGAGGAACGTATCTGTGGCTGCGATCAGATTATCCCAACTGGCATCTCCACGGGCCTCCAACTGCATTTCTATACCTCCGCTTTCTCCTAACCCCGGGATCACAGGCGGCCTGTTCAAATGGGCTTTGATCTCCGGATAATAGTAAAACTCTTTACGGGCCGCTTCCATCACGTCCGCCACACCCATGCCGGAAGATTTCCGGTCTTTCCAGGGTTTCAGGATCACGGTCAACATGGCACGGCTCTGGGAAGTACCCACCCGTGAACTACTTCCTGTTACATTCTGCACATATTCCACTGCAGGTTGACTTTGCAGGTAAGCAATGGCCCTGTCTGTTACTTTACGGGTTCTTTCTAAGGTTGCACTTTCCGGCATTTCCAGCTCTATGGTGAAATAACCCTGGTCTTCTTCCGGAATAAAACTACTTGGAATCAAGCGGTTCAATACGAAAATAAAAACCAGAATCATCCCAAAACCGGCAAGAATACGCCGGGGATTCCCTATCGCACGTTGCAATATTCGAATATATTTCTTATTTCCGATGTTTAACCAGATATTAATCTTCCGGAAAATAATATGCTTTTTTTGTCCTTTATTATGTTTCAGAAGGATTGCACACATAGCCGGGCTTAAAGTTAAAGCAACGACAGTCGACAGCAATACGGAAACCACAATGGTCACAGAGAACTGACGATATAACAATCCGGTAATCCCCCCCAAACAACTTACCGGAACAAATACGGCGGCAAGTACCAGCGAAGTGTCGATCAAGGCTC
>JAJQEE010000110.1 GCA_021201865.1 Tannerellaceae bacterium
GTTTTACAATCTACCCCTTAATTTCAATAAATAACTTCATTTTAAAACATTCTCCATCCACTGACTTTTATTAATTTTAGACACTTAAAAGAAAAAGTGGATGAAAAATATAATCATTACTATATTTATCGTTCTTGTATTAAGTGCCCTATTGGATATTCCTATAGGAGGGATCATTATGATGGGAGTTATTGCGGTAGCTATCGTAGTAATTATCATCGTAAGCAGTCAGCACTCTCTGGCTGTACCGCCGGAGATAAAAAAGGAACAAGAAGATCACCATAGGCAAATAGGACTTCGCAGCTCAGGTTTTCAGTCAGCTGTCAATGAAGAACCGGATGAATCTTTTGTATTTATTATCAAGGATGAAGATGAAAAACCAGTGAAAACTACAACTAATGAAAATGTTCAGAGACCTGAAAAAACTCTGCAGCAGAACCTGCAAAAGTTGTCCCAGAACCGGAAAAATACCATATCCCTATTCAGGTTACCGTACAAAGTTATTGGCATGGAGAAGGAGTGGATGATCCAGACGACTCTATCGAAGAAATATCCGGCCATAGCTATAAACTGGTAGATCGTGATAAAGAATTATCGCTGACTCCTTATCCCGGTAAAGTTCCTTATTGGCCTCATACCTATATTTACTCAACCCGGGAGCTCCATCACGCTGGTGCATCTGTCAAAGCCTTTTATGAAGAATTTAAGAAGGCTTTTCTGAATGGCGTTTATTACAATACGGAGGAAAATTCAAATTATAGTTTTACGCTATTCTTTGATTTGCTGGATGGATATGATAAGCACCGGAATCTGACAAGGCTGGAAAATCAACTGCATGTATTGGGTATTTGTTATCCTAAAACTGCCCCGTATGCAGAGCGTGAATTGATTACCAGGGCTAAAAAACGGGACCGGAAACGGTTTGCCACGGAGGATGATCCGCTAACTTTATCACAGCTCGTTTCTTATTACCCGGAATCTTTTTAGTGGCGTTTCTCGGATAAATATGGTGAAAAGCTGGAGTTGACTAATGAGGAGGCTGATGTACTCGATTTTATTAATGGCAAATATGGTTCGTACTCCTATGTTGAAGTGATCCGTTTGAAAGAGGTTGCCTTATTCAGATCGGTTATTCAGGCATTGGAGCAAATTTATCAGCAACAAAATACGACTGTCCGGAAAGTGTTTGAAAAGACTGCCCGGTCGTTTAAGTTACCGCATCCGGCTAATTCTTATTATGCGGCTGAAAACCGGATGGCAGATACGGAGCAGAAGATTTTTGAAATTTATAATGTTATTTTCCGGATTGGAAAGAAATTGTTGAACCAGCAATATAAAATAAAAGGAGAGGTTGATCCGTTTAACTCATTGGAGCACTCTTCCGGAAAGAGGCAACTGGAACAGGATATTTTGCCTGTTGCGGAACCGGTTATACAGGAAGAGTTGAAGAAGCTACCTCCTTTCAGTGTTGCGGAAGAACAACTTGTTAACCGCTCTTATACTACCCGGTGGAAAGAGTATCATGAAGAGATTAAAGATCGGTGTGGCGAAGACCTGGACTGCTATCTGAAAGAGACGGAGGAGTTAGTCAAAAGGAATGCTACTAATCCGGGAATCCGGTTGCTTTTGTTTGACCTTGCCAAATTGCTGTCACCAGGTGATCCTACAGGAGCATTGAAAATGTATTTACGGTATATAAGAGTTTGCCGGGAACACCCTGAATGTATACTGAAACCACTACCGAAATACATTGCTAAGAAAATATTCAAAACGGAAGGCTCGGAAGAGCGTTTCGGACAATTACTGGAACAATATAAAAAAGATGGCAACTGGGAGAATGCCTGGGCAAATGTTGCCACAGTGCTGATGCCTCCCCGGAAGACACTGGGACTGGACCGGGAGGCCATTCGTAAAGCAGAAACCCTGCATTCGGGAACGGTAGAGTTATTGAATCAGGTGTTAACAGATGAACACCCGGAAGAGGTTCCTGTGGTTGTTACCGGGTTGCTGCCAGAACAATCTGAAGGTCCGGTTATTCCTGGTTTACAACCTCCGGAACCTATGGCAGAAACCGGATCGCACCCTCTGTTAGACGAAACACAAGTGAAGCTGCTCCGGCTGTTCGAAGAGAATAATTTGAGCCTTCCGGTAAAAGAACTGGATGTGTTTGCCCGTTCCGCTGGTGTATTTGCCGCTCCGTTCGTAGAAAAAATAAATGATATATGTTATGAGGTGTTGGATGACCTGCTGATCGAAGAGGAGGAAGATGCCTGGACTATATCGGAAGAATATTTTGATGTGATAATTGCATATGAAAACAAGCATTAAACCAAAAGAAGCAACAGAGATTATTAATTCCCTGCTGGGTGGTACAGTACCCCGTACGGGAGTTCAGCATATTGCCGTAGGACGTGATGAAGAGATCGCTGCTATGGTAGAAGCCATGGAGGATGTGAAGAACGGACATAACCATATGAAATTCTGGATCGGGGATTTCGGATCAGGAAAATCGTTTATGTTCCATTTACTGAAAACGATCGCGCTGAAACAAAAGTTTGTAGTAGCCTCTGCCGATTTCACTCCGGATAACCGCTTGTACTCAAATGATGGAAAAGGGGGAGCTCTCTTCTCTGCTTTGATGGATAATATCTCTATACAGACCCGGCCGGATGGGGGTGCTTTGCAGACTTTGCTGGAAAAGTGGATTGACCAGATGATCGTCCGGACTGCCCAACAGCATAGCATTCCTTTAACTGAGATCCGCTCTGCACAATACCTGCCTCTTATACAGGATACTATTTTCCAGACCATCAATACGATTACAGAGACGGGTGGGTTTGAATTTGGTACGGTTGTCATGAAGTATTATGAAGGATATATCAACGAGGATGAATCGCTCCGGCGAAATGCTTTGAAGTGGCTGAAAGGGGAGTATAAGACTAAAACGGAAGCACGGCAGGATTTGGGTGTAAGGGAGATAATCAACGACCTCAATTTTTATGATATGTTGAAAAACTTTACGAAACTCTTTGTTTCGATAGGATATGCCGGGTTTATGATTAATCTGGATGAGGCGATCAACCTGTATAAGATCTCTACCTCTACCATGCGTGAGAAGAATTATGAGAAACTATTGACGATCTACAATGATTGTTACCAGGGCAAGGTAGGACATATGTTTATTAACGTAGCAGGTACACGGGAGTTTCTGGAGAATGAGCGGCGGGGTTTATATAGTTATCATGCCCTGAAAACACGTTTGGAGACGAACAAATATGCCGTTGATGGTATTAAAGATTTTGCCCAGCCTGTAATCCGCCTGTTACCTATTAACCACAATGAGATATTTGTGCTGCTGAAAAACCTTAAACATATTTTCGACCAGCATTATAAAGTGGATATGCCGGTAAATGAAGAGGATATTGCTGCTTTTATGGAAGATATATATAATAAGCCGGGTGCGGAAGAGTTCCTGATGCCACGTGAAGTGATCCGTGAATTCCTCCATATCCTGAGTGTATTGCGGCAGAATTCGCATATTACTTTGGCTCAATTGGTGGGTGAGGTGCAGATCAAAGACGAACGTCCCGGTAGTATGGAGTTGCTGGATAGTATACAGGAGTTATGAACCCCTATGATCTTTTGTCAGAACCGGTACGCCGGTATATAAGGGATAAACGCTGGGAGGAATTACGGCCGATACAAGGTGCGGCTATTACGAAAGTATTGTCAACGGATAATCATTTTATCCTTGCCTCCCGTACAGCTTCCGGTAAAACAGAGGCTGCTTTTCTTCCGGTGCTGAGCTGTGTGGATTTCACCTGTCCCGGTGTCCGCGTTCTTTATATTTCACCTCTTATCGCTTTGATCAACGACCAGATGGTACGGGTGGAGGAGTTGTGTAAATACCTGGATGTCCCTGTAACCAAATGGCATGGAGAGGCACGGGCGGCAGCCAGGAAACAGCTTCTGAAATCACCGGCAGGCATTGTCCTGATCACGCCCGAATCCCTGGAGGCGATGTTTGTAAACCATCCGGAGTATATAACCCATTTATTCGGTGACCTGCAATTTGTTATTATTGACGAGATCCACTCCTTTATTGGTACTGACCGGGGGATTCAATTGAAATCAATCCTTTCCCGCCTACGTGATATCAACACGGATACATTTCGTATACTGGGCTTATCGGCTACTATCGGTAGCTATGAAGAGGCAAAGAATTTTACAGGTGAGCCGGAACGCACAAAAGTACTGTTGGATAGTTCTGCCCGGGATATGGAAACTACGTTTGCCTATTTCCCGTTAGATAATCCCAATGAGCTCCCTCTTGATTTGATTAAAGAGTTGTACCGGCAGACAAATGGGAGGAAGAGCCTTGTTTTTCCTAATAGCCGGGGACGTGTAGAGGAGATTTCTGTGAAGTTAGGAAAATTATCAGCCCGGTTAGGGGGGACTACGCGTTATTTTTCGCATCACTCGTCTGTTGATAAGGAGGTGCGGGAATATGTGGAATACTTTGCCAAAAATAACAGGCGCGACGACTTCGCGATCGTCTGTACCTCTACCCTTGAATTGGGGATTGATATCGGATCTGTTGACCAGGTGATTCAGGTAGATGCAACCCATACTATTTCTTCACTGATACAGCGTGTGGGACGTAGTGGCCGTAAAGATGGTGCTGTAAGTAAACTCAGCCTTTTCGCAACCACTCCTATGACAATGCTTCAATCGCTGGTATGCTGGAATTTGTATTGTCATAAATATATCGAGCCTCCTTTTAGTATTCAATGTCCTTACGACCTGTTAGCTCATCAGGCTATTTCAATCGTTAAAAGCACAAACGGAATAGGTGCGCAACGGTTGGTGCAGGCTTTAAAGAGTAATTTTGCATTCTCCCATCTACCGGAGAATGAGATTCGTGAAATTGTAGACCATCTGGTACAAACAGATATCTTTGAAAAGATCCAACATGAGCTTATTATAGGCATGGAGGGTGAGAAGATCGTGAATAAACGCGACTTCTATAGCTCTTTCGTGCGGGAGATCAATTTAAAAGTATTCCATAAAAGCCAGGCTATTGGTGAGTTGCAATTAAATCCTCTGTTAGAGGAAGATACCAATATCCTGCTGGCTGCCCGTATCTGGAAGATCGTGGAGATTGACTGGAAAGCCCGTAAGATTTATGTAGTGCCAGCCCACGATGGTCAAAAACCAAGGTTTGAAGGCAAAAGCGGAGCTATACACCGGGAGATCTGCCGCGAAATGTACCGCATCCTGCTAACCGACGATACCTTCGAGCCTTTAGACCCTGAAAGTGTAGCAGTTTTATCGCAACTGAGAAAAAACTATGAGCCTTATCGCAACCTGGATTTCCATCATGAACGCCCTTTGGTCTCTACCTTAAAAGCTTGTTATTTACATCTTTTTATGGGCTCACGGGAGACGGAAGCCTTACAGTTTTTATTTCAGCAGGTGGGCGTAAAGCAGGATATAAATGCCAATTGTATTCTTACTTTTGGTGAGGATGCCGCTGAAATTACAGAAAAGTGGAGCATGCTACCGGAATTATATAATTCTCTGGATAGTTTATTAGCAGACTGGCTTCTCCAACATCCTGAAGGAATTTCGTTTAGTAAATGGGGATATTTATTGCCTCTTTCGTACCAGGTACGCCTTCTTAGAGAGAAGAAGTTTGATTTTGTAGGGGCGGCGGAGATTCTTGAGGGGATTGGGTTGGTTAGTGTTTGAATACTGGTAAAGATTGCTTTTAAAAATAAGGTGTTTTATTTTATGAAGTACATAGTTATTATATTTTTGAATTAGACAATCGCACGATAGAAACCTCACAGGAGAACCAACTCATTTACGATGGTTCAAAAAACTATATATTTAAAAATACAACTACTGGTGTGATTGAATATATACCGGAAAGTGAAATACGTTCAATTCGTCAACTTCCGGTAAAATCAGTTGATTAAAAAGATAAAGTTTATAAGTATCCAGGGCTTCCACAAGCTCCTTCGTCTCAAAAAGAGCATATAAAATTTTTAATAGAAGAGGGTGTTCCAAAAGTAAAATAAGAAATTTAAAAAGTTGCAATTTATAAGTAGTTACCCTGATAGGGGTAACATGTGAATAACCGCGGGTAATACCCGGGGTAGGCGAAAACCCTCTCTACAACAACCCTGTTAGGGTTGAACCCGCTTCGGGGTTCATAGCGTGTGACTGTTTCCTACCACGGGTTTCACCCGCGGTTATTCACATTCAAGCCCTTCGGGCTTACAATCTGTAACTTTGTCAAATAACATAAAGACTTTTGGGATACTCTCTTCTCCTTTGCAGATTCATTATCTTGTCTCTTTCAATAATTTTTCAGGATTTTGTCTGCAATCCCTGACATGTGTTATGTTAACAGCATTTTCAGAGATATAATAGATTACTTTAAAATGATCTCTGACTATCATTGAACGGAACACTTCTGTTTTGTCTGATAGCAAAGGCTCGATAGGGGCTAATTGGGGAAAATACCGTAGCCTTTCGGTTTCATCAAGGCTGTCTTTTCCGCATATCTTCCTGTGAGATAACTTTGCCTTCTTTTACTTGCTGTATGGCCTGGTCTGCTTGTGCACGCATTTGTTCAATTGAATAAGCAGGAAAATTGCCAGCCTTTAGACCAAGCTTATAAACCAAAGCAGGTTCTTCTACTCGGTCATTCCCTTGCTTTTCTTTGTCGTGCTTGTATTCCTTTTTCATAAGTCAAAATGTTTGGATAATTACGAGGCTAAAAATAAAGATTATATTTCGATAAGCCTTATAAATCCTTTCTTTTTCTTTCCTGATTTGGGAAGTATTTCTATATCTTTGTAGTACCCAATCTAATTAAGTTTAATATTAAAATCAATTGCTGTGAAATGATCCTGTCATTTAGTAAATTAAAGGTATTGAGGTGGACATACGGGTGTAAGTCCCGGAGTTTTACTATGCAGCAATGCTTAGTTGGATTGGGCGTGATCCACCTCTCTTTTATTCATCTCAAAATTTTTCTATTATGCCCAATCCAGAAAAACGAACATTAAAACCGTGTCTCCCTGACCCGGAAAAGAAATCTCCTCTATGTAAGAAAAGCCAATTACCCAATGGTGAGTTTAAACCGCGTAAACTGACCCTTTCTTATGATCATAACCTGAAGTATGATAAAGAGAGCCGGGAGCGTTATTACATTCCTAAGGTACTACTGGGTGGCCAGTGGATGTATGATGCCGGGTTTCGTTGCGGCCAGAAGGTCGAAGTGATCGTCCGTGAGCGTGAACTGACCATACGGGTAGTGGAAGAAGGTAAGCCTGCTTTCGTCTTTTTCTATTGACAGACGTGTTCCCCGCGCAGGCGGGGTATAGAATTATTGGGTACTGCAAATATAGGTAATAGTTTGGAACTTCCTATATAAAAGTAAGTCTCTTTTATTCCGTGGCTTATATAGTGCCTCCCATCTCAGCCCGGAGGGGTGAACTTGTATCAAGACTCCTTTTTATCGGGATAACATTATTGACCCCTGCCGGAGCTCAGTGTATTAGTGTGAGGAATCTTTTTTCTGACTGGAGGGATTTAGTCCTACCTCATCTTTTACGCTGTGGCGTTGAATATCCTTTAGCGAAACTTTTGATCGAAACCTTCCTGCCGCATCTCTTCTAATAATTTGTATGTATTCTTCTTTTTAATGGATAGTGCAGTTGCTACCAACCGATACTCGTTTTCTATACTTGTATTGAATATTCCTTGATCGTCTGTATTGATAGAGGTGGGTATTCCGGAGGTTGTCCCGTAGGAAGTTTTTCTTTTGTAGGTTTTAAGGCAAGGCAGATCACTATAATCTTTACTATATCCTATTTTGAAATTGGAGGTTGGGTTGGCTTCTATACTGATGCCGGTGTTTTGGATTTGATCTGTTATCTGTGTTTGTAGAAGCTTGATAATCTTTATGTAATTCCCATTAACCTTAAATTCTTCGGGTTCATAACCTTTTTTTATCATATCTGTTTCATAGATATAATCTTTATAGTATTGACACGCTTCCGGGTTAGTCCGTGCATTGTTAACTTCGGGATGATTAAGATGTTTCTCAGGATCGTTTCCTGCGTTTAATATATTCTCGTTTGTATATAATCCCGGATCATCACTTCTCAGTAACATAGACTGGTAATAAGTAAATATCTGCTTCTCATCTGAAAGATCATAATTAAAAATTTCTTCTCCGTATTTTTTTATATTTACTTTTAATAATTCGTTTATGGCTTTAATCGCATTTCTGTTAATTACTTTTGTACAACAACATATTTTATTATTGATATGTATATATATCCACACGAAATTATCTAAAAGATCTTGTTTACGCATAACAAGAATGTTATTTCTTCTTCGATAATATTCTTCAGCATCTACTCCTAAAGCTAAGGCATGGGAGATACGGTCACCCTTTTGAAGTTGGAGGAAAAGAATACTTTCATCAATGGCTCGTAAGCCATCGGCGATATCCATAAAATCTTCTCCAACATGGAAGGTAAATTTGAAAGGATTATAGGAAGAATTAGTCAAGTGGCCGTATTCGTGATATAATAACCGTTGCATCTTTCTTAATTTTCTATAGCTGACACCGAATATTTCAGGACGGTTATAGATTTCCGCACTTGCAGCATCTATACCAACTATTCTTTCTTTGTGTTTTTGAGGTGAACGTAGATAATTAATCAGTTTATCGCATTCTTTTTGAACCTGATGCCTTATTTTCTTGTATCGTTGTGTTATTATTTTCTCTTTTTTATTCAAAGTTTTCCTAAAATGAATTATATAATGGAATTGACCTCTGACATTATAATTTAGATTGTCATTATTTTCTATTTGTGAATTATAATCACCCACGGGGCTTTGCCGAATTTCAAGATATTCAAGATTGTTGTTTTGAAAAGAAGAGCTAATAGCAAAAAAAGGAAGGAAATGGTAATATTTAGAGTTTCCATTAATAAAAAAGGATTAAAATGATTGAATAATTTAAAACGACTAAGTCCCGGATGGTTATCATTTTGCAAGAAATGATTTTTCATTTTATTCTTTAGCAAAATATAGCTATATAGCCATTGTGAAAGAGTTTTTATATCTTCTTCCGGCTCAGTTTTCTGGTATATTTTTTGCAGGCATTTGAATAGTATTTTTCTTTCGCCATAACATAGAAGGCTTTCCTCTTTATTCTCATTTTCTGTTATTGTTTCCGGAATCGCGTAGTCTATACAAAATTTTGTCTCCTGGGTAGTGTATATGTTCGTTATAGGTGGAATATCTTTAGGAACGGGTGAATAATTAAACTTTTTACCCTTTTTGCGGATTATATTTATCCTGTTCTGTAACTTATGAGAGCAGGTTTGGAGATAAAATATAATTTTCATATTTAAGGCTTTCCGGTAGATAGGTATATCCCTTACATGTTTTACTGAGCTTTCAGATACATGAAAAAGTAGTAATCTTAGCCAGGCAGCGACTAAGGCTTCTGTATAGGTAGTATGATTGATAGCTTCGTATTTGTATATATATGATGGTATTTTGTTATAGTGATCGTCTATTTCTGTACATTTATTTTCCAATCCTGTTACATTATTCATAAGAGCGATCCAATTTAGATTGAAACACTGTGAAGAGCCGTTTGTATGGAAATGGAGGTCTGTTAAACCTTTTCCGATTATATCCTCTAACTTTTGATTGTCTGTTCGTAAAAAAGGTTTCCATGTATAGTTGGGCTCATGGGTTGTAGTAGCTGCTAAATGAGCTGCTACAAGTAAGTCTTCGTCTATTACATTACATAAATTACGCCAATTTTGGAATTGATTGAACCTACATACTATATCTTGTGTTGCTGAGTCTGTAAAAAGGATGTTTTGAGTAAAATTAGTTAAAAGATGGAAAACATTCTGATCTCCATTCTTTGTCATCCATTTTATTGCCTTTTGTTGTATATGTTCTATTTCTTCATGGGTATAACCAGTATTAAATTCAGTATTGAAAATAGCTGTTAACCACTCTTTTTCTATGTTATTATACGCATTTTTTGTTTGGTGTAACCGGGGAGAGGGTAGTATATTCCATTTACTTATGTAGGGTTTTAAGACCTCCGCCTCAACTAAATCCCTCCCTAGAATATCCCTCCAGTTTGCTTTTGTGAATAATAGATTTAATACATATACCTGGTTCACCATTCTATTTTGTATTTGGGATATTATTTAAAATGTTTTCTGCTTCTTCTCTGTTGGTTTTTCTTCCATTAGGGAAATAAGCTATCAGTTGCTCCTCTGCAAAATCTGAAGGGTAATCTCTTAACACTTTTTCTCTGATCTTTTTATTGTCATGTTTATAGGGAGGAAGTCTGAATCTGCTTAATATATACTGTGAATTATCATTAGGGATTTCAGTAGTTTTTTCTTCCATATATAGCATTCTTTCAAATAAAGCATTTGCTGAAGTAGATGCTTGGATTTCGTCAAATACTTTTCCCAATTCAGTTAAATATCCGAAAGATATTTCATAATGTTCTTTGTCTTCAATATCTATGTCATAGGTCATTACGTAATAGTTCCCTTTTTTTGCTGAATTTTTTTTCTTTTCTGTTACTACTTTGTATCCACTATATTCTGTACCGGCATTTTTGAAAAAATCTGCATATATCTGAGCTTCCTTACTGTTTCCATCAGGTTTATTTTGCTCCATATGATATAACATATCCTCTAAAACTTCTATATTCCTGATACATGTCCACGATTTCCATTTATGAGCATATACTTCCTTATAATTTTCTTCTTCCATATTTAGAATGTAGCGTTTATTACATTTCTCCCGGATTGCGTTATAAAGTGGTAGCTTTTGGTCAATAAATAAAACTGATAGTTTCTTATGGAATCTTTCCAGAGAAACTTTATAGTCAATTATATTATACATGGGGGCTGTTACATTAAATCGCAAGGTATTGATATTAGCATTAAAAGGAATATCATAATAGGCATCTGTATTTTTTCTATAAGTATTAGTGTATGCATAATTCATATCACAACATAATATGAGAAGTTCAACCATTTTAGAGGCTAAACCCTTTTCTATTGCAAAGGCTTCTTCTTTATAAGTAATTTTTAAACTATCTTCGTCAGTAGAGTTCGTAACAGCATCTATTAATTGGTATAACAATTTATTGTTAAGTTCGCGGATTTTTCTGTTTTGGCTTCCTCCCTGAGCAGGAAGAATATTAAATCCAGAATTATTAATGAAACCACCGGCAACAAGTTTCTGATAATTGGTATATTTTTCCAAAGAATCGTTGCGGGTAAGTAAGCGTGGTTCGGAAATGTGGCTTTTTTGTTGTTCTGTCATTTCATCATAATATCCATATAAAAGCATGGAATAATAGGTGCGTATGGCAAATAATAATTTGAAATCTTCCGCTTTAGTAACGCTGTTATCAAGATAGCGAAGGAAATAGAGAACATCTCCTACGGATATATTATAGTTAATATTGTCGTGTTTTAATATATTGCCTAATTCTACATTTTCATCGAAGGAAAACTCTTTTTTGTAAAGTGTTTGTAACTCATAGATAACTACTTTATTGATTTGAACCACATGTGTACATTGTTGTATGCGTTGAATTAACTGTAATCCCGGAATACTTAGATTGTGGGGAGCCCATATGTTGAAAAAGTATTTTTTGAAAAGTGTTTTATTATATTCCTGTTTTTCTTTGCTTGCGTCAAGATAAAAAGGCATCTCATGAAGCAGCTTGATTAATTGGCGCAATTCACGTAGGTTGCGGGGTAAAATAAGGCTTACGTTTGTGTCGGTATTATAGAATAAATATCTTGTTTTTAAGAATATCTGTTCCAGAATATATTCTTTGACTGTTTGTGGAAGAGTGGTTTTGGGATCATTACTTTGTTGCGGTTTTTCTTCACCACTATCTTTTAGTTTTTTATCATCATTGTTTGTTATAATCTGTATTCTGCGATTATAGGAAACTTCCATATCCGGAAGATAAATTCTTTGGTCTATGGGTAAGAATTTTCCTAAATAGCGGTCGGCCATTTCTTCAATTTCATCATCTGAAACGAATTTATCCCATGTTTTACTGAATTGTTTTAGGTAGTGTTCCTGAATAATAAATTTGAGTTGGTCTGCTTTTACAGAAATAAGAATAAGTATTTGCGGATGCATTAGATATTTTCTTATCTGTTCCAGCATGATGTAAGCGTAGTTCGAATGGAGATCAATATCATCGATACAAAGGAGTATTCGCTTCTGCTTATCGCTTTTGTCGTCATATGCGAAGTTCAGCAAATCTTTTATTAATTTGTCCATGTTTTTGTTTAGTTCACTACTGGCAGCTTTCGTGACCAGTTTTTCCAATTTGTCGAAAGATTCTTTTTTTCTTCTTTCATTAACTCTTCCAGATTAGCCTGAATCAGTTCGAACGTTTCCAGTAGTATCTGCCTATCCTGGTGTTTTTTCCTCCTAATTCTTCTTTTAGGGTTTGTTCTTTGAACCATACAAAGAACTTAGCCAGGATCAACTCCAGAATGTTGCAGTCTTCTTCAAAAAAGGAGGGATCTATCATCTCAATCTCGAGAAAACGAGTGCCGGCTCCCCACTCTTTTTCTCCTTTTATTAAGGCTTCCTTAACAGAAAGCATACAGGATGTTTTTCCGCTGCCCCGGTCACCTACAAACCCGATAATGTTATTTTTAGGTTTACCTGCCTGAAGGGTTTCAAGATAGGTATTGATTAGCTCCTTTGCCTTAGTATATACGGAAGAAAAAATAGAGGTATCAAATTTTGCTGCTTCTTCGATTACCGGATAGGATTCTTCTCCTATTTTTATTTGAATGGGTTCCATGGTAGATATTGTGTGTGGTTAGTTATTATATGAGTAATAAATTCGTGGTAATGTT
>JAJQEE010000117.1 GCA_021201865.1 Tannerellaceae bacterium
TTGCTGTCTTAGATAATATAATTCTGATTCTAAGTTTTCTTTTTCTTTTTTATATTTATCAATAAAACTACAAAAAGTTTCACTCAAAGTGTGTTGTACTGAATAAAGTTCCAGAGAATCATTTTTTCTTTCTTTTTCCTCTCCATTATACAATACAATATGAATTTTAATCTTCTCAGGAGAGGTATACCTTTTGTAAGAATCGTAGATCTGAAGAACAGATCCTAAAATCAATATATCAGATTCGTCAAATTTTTGTATGAATTCTTTGTTTTTATATAAAGGAGTACATGCAATATCAGTTTTTTTATTTCTTCTAATAATATGTTTCTATATTTTTCGCTTAATTTTATAATTATAGAATCTGTTTGTGTGGATAACGATTTGTCAATGAGAAATAAAAAGGCTTTAGGTGGAGTTTGCATTTCTTTAAAAGATGTTGCATCTATTCTGGTTGAAAAAGAGGAACTATGATAGGATAATTGTTGCAAAGGATAACGTAAAATATTGATCGGATCAAACCAATAATAGTCAGAAGTGCTTTGATTACTTCTGTCATACTGAGATATTATTCCTGCATGAAGACTAAAGAAAAAAGCTAAACCTGCAAAAAGAGCAATTAATATACTTCCCGCAAAATGAAGAAATCGACTTCTATAAATGCATTTAACTGTATCTGCAGAAATAAATCCAATAATAGGTATAATAGTAATAAGAGATAAAATAATAAAAATCAAGAGACTCCAATGATATCCGGGAGTTCCGATAGGTTTTTCCAATCCAGTCAGGATGTATTCCATAACTTCCATTTTTGTTATTGGTTAGTAAAGATTTTTTTAATTCCGTATAATAAAGGTTTTTTCTCTTTGGGGGGGGGAACTGTCTTATGTAATTCAAACAATATTTGCTGAGTTGATTCATTACTTTGTTTGATAGTAAGGATCAACTCTTCCAGGTTTTTATTGATGTTATCAATCTTTTTGATTTCATTAAAGGTGTTTTCATCTTCTATTATCCTGTTGATTTTCTGATGGATATCTGAGAATAATTGTTCAAATTTTGCATCGATATTGACTACAGATTCTATAACCCCTTTATTTACGGTATTGACTGTACTTTTTAACTGGTCTAAACCATCCTGTAAGATGGTATCTGTATCGGTAATGGAGATAGATAACATCTTTTTTCGTTCATGATAGCTTAGTATTTCAGCCTCCAACAGCTTGACAATGCTGTCCTGTGTGGTTATCATTTGATTAATACCCAGCGTGATTTTTTCAATCTCATTTGTCTTCTCCAGTTGTAAGGCTAAATGGCGATTCAGATGTCTACTTTGCTCCACAAAACTGTTTATCTGTGATAAATAGTCAGTGAACTTTTCTATCTGACTGCCTACATTGGAGAACCTTTGAAGAATATCCAGATTATTCCGGGTGAGTCCCATCAGGCTTAGAGCTTCTATTTGTTTGGTGAGTTGTTTGAAATTAATAGCTACCTGATCCATATTTTTCATGGAAAGGATGAAAAATTCCAGATTGGTATTAAACGATTTTGCATTTTCGGAGAAATCCTTTGAGAAGTTTACAATCACTTTTTCAAATTTGCGGACAATAGACTCACTACTGTCAGATAGATCAGGGAGTAGTTCCGTTTGCAGGAAAGTGTAGAATTTATTTTTTCCTTTTTCCAGTTCAGTTTTACTTCTCTTATAGGACCAAGAGGAGAGGGTAGTCAGCAAAACTCCCAGAGCACTGGATATCATAGCAATTTTAACTCCTCCGATCAATAGATCGATTGAGTTTTCAAAATTGCTGTCACTAATCCCGGGCATAGTAAAAAGACCGATCACAATTCCTAACATGGTACCCATAAGACCCATATAGAGTGGGATAGGAGTTTGGGCATTAATTTCCTCCTCCAAGGTTTCACAGTTGCGTTCAACAATATCTTTCATCAAATTGAAATCGTTAACTGCACCTTTATTCTTCGTCAAATAGGTATTAATAGAGTGAAAAATTTCTACCGGTATATTCTCTGAGGTGGTTTTAGAAGTAAAAAGTATTTTAGAAAATAGTTTCTGTACACTGGAAGGTAACTTTTCGATCCAATTTCCTGTTTGGCTTCTACTGTAATAAGAGATACTTTTATCATTGGACAGATAATAAGTGTATTTCCTGAATATAAATGTTAAAACGTTTATTTTAGTTAACGTATTTACATATATCCCTACTTGTAGGCATACAATGAGGAGAATAATTATGGTTATAATTATATTATGTGTGGTCATTATTAAATTTTGTATAATTTGATTTGTACGAAATAATTAAGTATAAAGAATGAGTGCTTTTTTCTTTACTAACCACTTATTTCCTTGTTTTACTAAAATTCCTGGGTCTATAGTTGTAATATTTTTGTGATTATCTTTTGCGTTTTGTTCCTCACAAATAGGTTTTATATCCCGCTCTCGGGAATCTAAAGCTGCATCTGTGCTATAACGATCTCCAACAAAACTAACAGTTGCTTTTGAAGGGTCATTTTTGTCTATCTTTACTTCATAAGCAGTTATGCTGTCCTCGAAATGTGTTGAAGCATTTTCTTCAACAAAAAAACCATCCTTGTCGGGAGTAGCAAAATATAAAGTTATTTCTTTTTGGATAGAATCATTTTCAGAGTTGGTTAATGTTGTTGGATGTTGCTGGAGATTTTCTAATTTGTCTGATATTTTTTTATCAATATCCATAGGAATTGATTGTAAATTCTGGAGTTTCTTATTAAGGTTGGTAATTTCAGATTGTAGCTTTGTTATTTTTTCTTCATTTGTATTTATAAGTGTGTTATATTCAGAATGTTGATTTACAAAAGAGATAGCTAATCTTATAAATTCTTTTAATAATATTTCCAAAGTTAAATCTTTGACGTTATTCTCTGATTCATTAAATAACTCAGGACTTATTTTCTTGATTTTTTGTTGAGCATCTAAAAAATCTTTCTTTAATTTATCCAATTTTTGTTGCTCTTCTTGGCTTTCTTTTCTCTTATTAGTTCTATTACTAAAGAAGCCTTTAAGTGAAAGACCAAACAATACAAGAAGTAGTATGCCACTTACTATATTTAACAAGAAATTTAATAGTGGTAATTTATAACTCCAGTCAAAATTCCAGGGGAAATTTGTTCCCCCTTCATTTTCATTTATAGTTCTTGAAGAAGATGAGTCTGTATTCGGTTTTTGTTGCTTGGATTCATAATGTTTTTTGAGATATTCTCTTGTGGATATAAGGAAGTTATGTATTTCCATATGGGACATGTTTTGCATTAAAATATTTTGCAATATATATTCTCTATTTTCTTCCAAAGATTTAGAATCATCGTACAGTTTTTTAGTCTGATTGATGGGTGAAAATATCCGGGTATTTAAACTATCCAAATTGTTAGTAGTATATAATTTCGCATTATAACTTAAAACATTTTCAATTTGGTTGTTTTGTTTTATTGTTGAAATGACATCAGAATAGGATTCTTTTTCCTCCTCTTTCAATCCCTCTTTATTAGATAAACTATCTACACTATATATGGCGACTTCCGCAATGGCATAATCAATCATTTTTTCGTATATATCCCTTTTCTCTCTGTTAGTATGTTGAACATGACAGAGAGAAAAGAGTACAAACATGCTTATCAGTAAAGTGATTTTTTTCATAATTCTTTACTTATGTTATTTGCTAACTTTTTTAGTCCTCCAACCAAGGGGTAGAAAAACAAAGTTTCTTCTATAGCGCTATAATCATCTTCTTCTAACTCTGATTGTTTTGTTTTAATACCCATTTTAATAAATTCGATCGCCTCTTCCAATAACAGATCTTTATACCAATCCCGTTGAGATGGATTAACACCGAAATTGTTATTAAAATTAATTTGTTTATCCAGATGAAAGAAAAGCTCTAAAAAGTTCTGAAACTCTTTTTCAGCATCTTTTTCTATTTTCTCGTTTAGTGTATTGTAGGTAGCTTTATCTGCAAATACATTATCTGGTGTACCTAATAATACGACTTTCATTCCTTCAGTATCTTCACTGTTTTTATCTGCAAGTAATCCTCCTTTGCAAGTGATTTGTTTTGGATTTTTATTTTGTTTTAGTTGCACTTTTTGCTCTTCTGATTCAAAGATATTTGCAAATAGAATAGAAGTGAACTTGCCCAATGTTTTGAGATCCTGACTGGTATCTAATAACGTGATTATTTTGGATCCGGTACCGCTAAATGTAATGTATCTCGGGATTTCCATTTCTTTTGCCTTCATTAATTTAGCGACGTGATAGATGATTGAGCCATAAAACAGTAAGAAAACTATTTTGAAATCATCAGCGTCTAATAAGAAATGTGTAAAAGAAATAGGTGCGTTTTCCTGTTTTACCTCAAAATTATTTTCTAATGAGAAAAAGAAGGTACAAATATCTTCAGATCCCTTTTCATCCCGTAGTCTTTGTAGGATGCTCATTAAATCCTGTAGACTGTTTTGATCTAAGAGGTTCATTATTTCCTGATAGTATTTGTTTACAAATCCATTATTATCCGGAGAACCATTAAAACCATCTCCAAAAACAGAGTTAGCCGCAAAACGGAATGAAGTGACGCATTGTGGTTTATCATCTTTATAAATTACAATATCAGAAGTACCTCCTCCTATATCTATAGACACGGAAGGACGTTTACTGGCAGTAACCTCTTCTTTTGCTTTATAGAAATAAAATGGAGCAACTGATTCTAATATGGACTTAGGTTTATTAGGGTTGATATATTTATTGAAAAGTTCAAGCCACAAACGCTCTAATTTATTTTTCCGGTTCGCCATCATGCTGGCCGGATAAAACCATATGAGTTCAGTGAGTTTTAAATCTCCATCATTCAAAAGTACCTTATTTCGAATGTAGAGTAAAATATTTTCAAAATAGGCTTTTACTAAATAGTATTGATCTTGTTTCCCCCATTTGAGATTCGTTGTTGTGTCCTGGTTGCTACGAATATCAGCCTTTTCATAACGAAAGGCTATATTCAGGTCTGCCATTGCAAATGTGCTTTTTGTGATATCCAGGCTTTTATGGGATAAAATCGCTGTTCTTTGTGGAAAGAGAAATTCGTTTTCTTCACTGATTTTATAAGGAGAAAACTCTTCCAATATAATATCTGTAAGTATATGTCCTCTGATCCTGTTGAATGTATTGATGGTTATTTTATCTTCCGGATTATGGAGTGTACCTAACTGGGGATCTTTTTCTCCCATTGTGAGAGGTTTGGGGTTTTTATTGCCGTTAATCGTATATTCAATATGGGTATTAGTCGTTCCAAAGTCTACAGCGAAAGTGAATTTTTTGGTTCCTCCCTGTTTGATCATAGGTAAAAGTGGAATGATTATTCCTTGTGTCCAGTTATTAGCGAGAGACAAATAATCAAATCTTTTTTCTAAAACATAATACTCGGAACTTTGATTCAAATGTGATTTGTCACTTCTTGTTTTTTCAGCAGTTGTTTTTATAGGAGCAGCATTTTCCGTATCCTCATAAAATGAAAGTGCATATTTATTTGACTTCAGAGTTGGAGCAAGATCTCTGCTGATTAAACCAATCCGGTAGTGGTTTGGAATGTTTTTATCCTCCAGTTTGAAGAAAGGAAAGATAGCGACAGTGAACATGTTTTCAAGAATAACACCTTTATTATGTGCAACATCAGGAGTCTCAATCACATTTTCACTTTGAGGGGCATAATATATTCTGGAATAGGTAATGTAAGGACAATTATTGGATTTGTTGGCAATTGGTATTCTCAGAATAGCCTGCACACCATCGTTTCCAACCTGTTTTAATTCAAATAGGTTTTTCCCATCCTTTGTCTGTCCCAACAAGTCTTCAATACTGAAATAGTCGAAAAATGTTTTTTTCAAAGGTAAGAGAAATCCCGAGGACTGATCTGCCGTATTAGATGTGAAATTTCCATTAAAAAATTTCTCCTTATTGATAGGATAGGGCGTACGGATCAGATAAGACTCCAGGAAGTCCCCGATGGTGAGGTAAGGATATTTATTAGCTACGAAAGGAAGTTTTCTGAACTCCAATGGTTTCTCATCCAGATAGGGGGCCTGCGTTTTACTATCCCATTTATCTGTAGTATAGATCAAGGATTCATTTATTTTTTCTACTGGCAAAACGAGGGGACGGACACCATTTACTTTCTTGTTTTTTGTTGTCTGGATAGTGAAATCACTGGATGTTTCAATATCCAGGGGATTATAGGATTTTTTCTTTAATGTGAAGCTCAGTACCTTTACATTGTGCCCTTCGCTTCCGGTATCCAGGAAGGCATAATTGTTATTGAAATCATCTGCTGTTATATTATTGATTTCTCTTAGCTGATCTAAAGATAGCTTACTGAAATTCGTATCAAGATATTGATCCAGTTCCTTAAACCTGGATTTAAACTCAGGCATAAATTTTTGTATTCCATAGAGATATTTCTGGAATGTGAAATCCCGTTGATATAAGGGGACATTTTCTGAAAATATAGAACGGGCTCCTAACATAATATCACTACATTGAATTTGATTCGCTGAAGTGAAAAAGAATGTGCTGGGAGATGTTCCTCCAATAATATTCATCTTTTTATGCCCATCTTTGTAGTTGATCAGATAAAGGCTTTCCATCAGGTCAAAATTGTAAACCTTTTCATCCTGCTTCAAGTATAGGTCGAGAGTTTTACCCAACAGTTTATGTCTGGGATCCGGAGATTCCAGTAGTTGTTTCAAATGAGTATTTCGGTTCCATTCCAGGATTTCCAGTTTATCTTCAAACCGGTCCCAGTTAAAAAAACTTCTCCTATGTCGAAGCAGCCGGACACCATTTTATGGTAAATACTATTTCCCTCCAGCTTCTTTTTTATTGATACGCTGAAAGGCCGTTTTTAATAAATCTATCCTTGCAAAAGGGCTGGGTATGGATGTGATTTCCCGGTGAGCGGATTCTCCATCCGGATCATCTATTACTTCAATGTCTCTATCTACATATTCAATGGAATCCTGCCAGTCTTCTATGGTGTCTTTGCGGGTTTTCAGATTGGGAAAGGGTCTGAGTATCTTATTTGCCATGATATTAAAATTTAAATTTTTCCTTTACTAATTCTTTGGTTGAGACATAGAACAGATCCATAAATTTCTGTTCCACTGAAGTATTGGTCGCTTTCATCTCCTTTTTAGAGAGTATATAATCAAAGCGTCCGAAATTTTTACCTTTTTCCAGGAAACTGGAAGAAGGTTTTACTCCTTTTACGATCTCAAACAGGTTATGTTGATTTACATCCAGGTTGAAGGGGGCAAAAGCCCTGTGATTAGTCGATAATTCGCTTAACCACTCTTTAAATAGTTTATTAAAACCAGTGATATAGCGGTTGTAAAAAGGATGTGACATGAATGTTTTATCAATCTTCGTAGTGCCAGTGGCCCAGGGTTGATCGAGGGATTCATTGATTTGTAAATCCAGATATTTACAGAACAAAAGATACTGAGTAAGGGGCTGTCTTAAAAGTGACTGACTGATACTTCCCAAATCAGAGAAGGTAATAGTGACACTATCATTAATAATACCGTATTCTTTATAGGATGATTCGGTCGTTTTACCATCTTCATTATTAAATAAATCCTGATGTTGTTGAGCAAAGTCAACAATGGCTAAAGCGCCGGCAACTTCTACAAAATGAGCATCATTGCGTTGAACCGCAGAACCTTCATGGTTATCGTAATCATTAATTACGTGGTCACCTATGTAATAAAGATAATTGAGGGAGTTATTTACGCTATTTAAATAATAGGATAATGCAGCCCTGGTTTTGGAGATAAAAGTAGCTTTTTCTATTTTACTTTCTTCATCTGTTTTCACTCCAAAATAGGGTAGAACAGTAATGGCAGCAATAGGGGCATTCCTTAGGATAGCCCAATTAGTCACACTTTCATCATTATTTCTCAGGTTTTTTAGTAGTAGTGGAAATCCGGCAGCTCCTGTACCACCAAAAATAGAGCTGATAATGAATATGCGGTCTCCTTCACGGAAAGAATCTGCAAAGTCAATGAATCCCTGTGACTCACTTAGCTGGTTAAGAACAACACTACCAATATTCGGATTTCCTTTAAATCCTACTTCCATATCAGAGTTGAGATTATCTTCCGAGAATAAAATATTGATTAAAGCTTTGTTATTATCATCTAATTCTCCATAATTTATATATCCTTTGAAATCATCATCCTTGATGTTGTTAAGCTCCATACGGAAATTCTGGCTTTTATCCACAATAGGAGTCTGGAAAAACCGATTTTCAGCATGGTTTGAAAAATCTAATTTACTTCGTACATTTTGATAGTTTCTTAACAGATCGATCGTACGTGTAACATCACCATTTGCAATGTCCGGATCTATAATGATAGGGACAATTTCATAACCATTCATATCCACACCAGCTGCCAGCAGCATAGTGAGCGACTTAATTACTCTGGAGCCTGTGCCCCCAATTCCGAAAACATATAATTTTGCCATGTCAATAAATTTTTAAAAGGGAGTTCTTCTACACATTACGCTTTTGCCTCTGATCAGGAATGAGAAAAGGGTGCAGAATAAGAGTGTAAAGATTGCATTGATGCTTGAAAAGGTGAAAAACTCACTGGAATAGGGTACTGGCTGCTCTTGCAGTGCAAATACTTTTTCCAAATGATAATCAGTCATCAGATAGGCTACGGCAAAGTTTAACATGGCGGCAACCAACGTCCATATCAGCCAATGATACCATTTGGCAAATTTGGGATGATCAATGGCATAATAGTAAATTAGCATCATGGCCAGGGAAGAAACAACCATAATTATGCCTACAGGGCTATATAGGTTGTTGTCGAATAGGCTGTCGAAAAAAACTTCCCAGATAGAGTAATCCGGCTAATTCATACATCGCTGCAAAAAGATCGTTCATATCAACTATTGTTTTTAATGGTTATTTTCTTCTGACATACCAAATAGCAATTCCTCCGGCTATAAGAAGGAAAAGGATGGAAAACAGGATCCATCCGTAGGGGTCGGATTTTTGCGTGATAGGTATTTTGACTTCAAAATAGTTATCCTTTTGAGGTGAAATCATTGCATATGCCTCAGCAATCCCTTCTACCAGGTATTTAAAACCAAAGGTTTTACCTTCTGCCTCTTCTCTTTGATCCAGTGTTGCATCGGTCTCATATATCCATTGCGGAATTTGTTTTTTCAATGCAAAAGTTGTTGTAGAATATACTGGTTGAGTTGCTGTCAGTGTGACTACATGAGTGGCATCTGAGTTTTGAATACGGCCCCAGTCAGCAGGATCGATATTGTTTTTATTATAGGTTCTATGGCTGTAATTTTGAAATTACCTTCTTTTACCTGGTAATTATCCGGATTCCGTATATAATCTTCCTGTACTGGTATATAACTTAAATCAATGGCTACACTAAATGAAAAAGCACCATTTTCCCTGCCATTGACCTTTGCATCTTCTATGCCTTTCACAGCCTTCAGAGTTGTGAATGCTCTGTCGGGTTTAAATCTTCCGGTCTTTTTAGTTTGAGTCAGTACGGTGTAAAAACTTTGTTGTGAATAATCTTTAGAGGTCAAAATGTATTTATTCTCGAATCCGGCTATTTTTCCATTCTCTAATTCAACTTTTGAATTGAAATCACTCATCACTTCATTATCGCCTATTACGCATAGATAATAAGGTCTGGATTGTTTAATATGGAACCCTTTGTCAAATTTATCATAATATCTTCCATCAAAAAATGAATTTAATTTGACAAGAGTGGTTACCAATTCAAGATGCGTATTTTTATACTTACTTAGGAAGGCATCTTTCGTTAAACTTTTGGCATCATCCAGGTAGTTCTCTGTTTCTTTTCCTGAAATAGAATAAATACAATCAGAGATGAGGATTGAAATATTGTTCTTATTCGTTTCTCCTAAGACCTGTTTAAATACTCCATTTAAATTACTGGAACTTGTGTTTCCCACTCTGAAAGTAGAAGCATTTAATTGCTTTGCAAAATTGACTATATCACCCTCCGTTTTCGTGGGATAAATAGCTGAGTTAATAAAAAAGATTTTTATGTTTTGAGAATCATAATGATATTTAAGTAAAACTAATAAATCTCTGATAGCTCCTTTAAAATCCGTATATCCATTTATATAACCGTTCATGCTACCGGAGTTTTCTATGTATATGTTGATATTAGGATTGACCCGGCGATTTTCTTTGGCAGGTCTTTCATCAGTTTGCGAGTGCAACGGTACAATTTCAGTTCCTTCTTCTGCTAACTCTTGTTTTCTATGATTCCTCTCACATCCCGTCAAAATAAATAGACATATATATAAGATCAGTAGTAGGTTTCTCATCATATTATTTAAGGTAAATAAAATTTAATTTAGATTATTGTATTATATATTGATTTTCTCTAACTGACAATGCTTTTTCAAAAATAGGATATTTTTTTATTAATTCGTCACATAAAAAACTATTAAAAATGAAAATATGTATTAAATATGATTAAATAAAATATAATTTGTGTTTTGATATCTTTTAAATGGCTGAATATTAGTTTTATAATAAATTTTGCCGAATAAAATATTGTCCAAAATCAATTAAAAATACTTATAAGTCGTCATTGTGTATAATATGCTGTATGTTTGGTGAAATTAATATAATAATAAGGTTTTTATTTGCAGATAAAAATTCTTTCCAATAAAAGTACTTATTACATTTCTTTTAATTTATTCGAAATAAATTTCTAATAGGTCGTGGACCAGATTCTATTTCTACATTTTGAGAATTATCTTCACTGTTGGACGTAAATTTTAATCCATATATGACACTGGTTATCAAAATTACGATGAAATAAATATTTAGTAGTTTTCTTAATCCTTTATAATAAGTAGGTTTTACATTTTGAAAGGATTTAAGTGGATATTTTTTTATTAGATATATATGACAAAATGTAAGAATTACAAAAACACTTCCTCCAATGATATACTTCATTGAAAAGATCAGACTCGTATCAGAACTCCAAAAATAATATAAAGCAGTAAATAGAACTCCAAGAGCAGGAGCTAGTAGAGACATTAGAATATGGACTCTTTTTTGTTTAATTGAATAATATTGAAAATAACCGAATACCAGAATAGAGGAAGTCATACATAGACAAATAATGACAAGGAGTAATTTCTCTGATATACAAATGAAAAAGATGAAGGTATAATAAATAATCAGCGCAGTAAAAAGCGGATAATAAATAAAATTATAATATATAAATTTAAGAAGAGAGGGGCTTTCACTATTAGCAGAAGGGGAATTTTCTATATTAGCCCTATATTTTTTAGTATCCAGGATTCATATTCATCGTATTTACTACCTAAGCCAGCCAGAAAACCAATTAATAACAAAGGTACGAGGGAAGCTGATTTAAAAATATTATAATGAAGGGGAAATAGGATACCGGAAGAGTCTATCCACATATGATATACCAGATAGATATTGCAGGATAATAGAATTATGATATATGCAAAAAGTATAAAAAAATTAATCATACGAATAAAGTGTTGTTTCTCCATGATATTTATTAAAAAAGATGTTCAAATATATGAAAAATAAACAACTGTAAAATTAAATGTTTCATATTTCTGGTGGTGAAACTATAAATTTCTCATTCCATACACATTCTCCCACAAATTTTCCGTATATTTGAGAGAACGCTAAATCGGAATATTATGAAAACAAACACTCTTCAATTCAGATTAGAAGGTTTTCGGGCTGTTCATAAAGCCTGTATTGACCTACAAGGAATGACTGTTCTCACTGGTCCCGGCGGTTCCGGTAAAACTACACTGGCGAATTATCTGCACCGGTTGATCTATGGCTTGGGTGTTTATGATGAGAGAGCCGGAGAGATCCCTCAAAAAGAGATGTTTGGATCACAGGAAGTCTTGTATCATCTTGTCACTTCTTTTTTCCCGTATAAATTCAGGAATATAATGAAAAATCCTGATTTTCGCCACCCATTGAATTATCAGGAATGGAAAAAGTTACTGAAAAAATTGAGAGAAACCTATGAGCTGGCCCTGTCGGATTATCCTCAAATGATAAAAACAGAGTTATGGAAAATATGTCCGGATGAAATCGACCATCTTTTAGAAGAAATGAAGTTGGATCTTTCTCCTGAAGGAATTGATTTTCCCACGTTGATAGATCATCTGGAGGCTTATCTGGAACTTTTAAAAGAAAAATCTGATCACATCATCCACGAGCGTCCGATAACTTATTTTTATGAAGTCATGCACTACTTCCCGGATAATCTCCTCTCTTCTTCCTGGTTTAGTCTTCAGCAAGGGAGGAAAACAATCATCGCAAAAGGCCAGGATTCGATTGGGAAATTAGTCTCCGGACAAAAGAGTTATTTTATAAATTCAGATACTTTCGGCTACCCGGTTTTTGAAGGGAAGCTTCCGGAATTACATTCCATTCCGGATCGTATTTTAGCGAAATTGCAGGAAGTGATCCAGGGAGAATTAGTCGTAAAAAAAAGTCTTTTCAACCCAGAAACCGTCAGAAGAAAAATTTGAATATATCTACCGGCGGAAAGATGGAGTCGAATTGTCGCCTCAGTTTTGTGAAAGTAGCCTTCAACCGTTCCTGTATCTCTACCGGCTTTTGCTAAAGGGAAGCTTGGATAAGAAAACACTTTTAGTATTCGATCAGCCGGGACTTATC
>JAJQEE010000011.1 GCA_021201865.1 Tannerellaceae bacterium
CTCCCTTCCCGGATAAAGTGCCTCAAAGATCTCAAAACATCCCCGGTCCTGCAAAGTAACGAAACAGGTCCTGTTTTCTTCCCCGCCAAAAGTGATATTGGTTGGCTTTTCTCCTTTTAAAACAACTTCCCGCAGAAGCTCTCCCTGAGGAGTTAAAATGGCGACCACCCCTTTTCCATAGCGGCAAATATAGAGGTTCCCTTCTCTGTCACAACGCATTCCATCCATTCCATGATCATCAAAAGAATGAAACAGACGCTTGTTGTGAATGCGCCCTTTTTCATCCATATCATAGGCCCAGACATTCAGTTGCACCGATTCATTGACATATAATGTCTTTCCATCCGGACTCACTTCCACTCCATTGGTAGTTCCCATATCGGCTTCCAGTAAAGAAACCTCACCCTCCGGAGTGATTAACCAAAGTTGTCCCCTGTCATTCGCCCAGTCCGGGTCGCTGGCATATAAATTTCCGGATGGTGCCAAAGCAATATCATTGGGCTGATGCATGTTTGCTTCATGAGCCAGCACGGAAATGTCCTTCGTCTGCATATCTATTTGGAGGATATTGTGTCCTGTATAATCGGCGACCAACATATTCCCATGCCTGTCAAAACGGATCCCGTTACCGGTTGATCCTTCCGGTAAACGGATAAAACAGCCATGTGTACCATCCGGATGAACGACTCCGATAGTTCCCTCCTGCCCATAATTAACGGCATATAGATTTCCCTGCTTATCCGTTGCCGGTCCTTCTATTCCGGACGTAAAGGTTCCTTCCGGTAAAAGATCCCGGGTCTCCGGTTTTCTATCATCAGAAGAACAGGAAAAAACAATGAACAGACAAATCCAGACAGAAAGCAATAAAAGCTGATTATATATTTTCATAAACTATATATTAAAGAATAAGCGGGTTTGAGGGTTACTGCTTCCAGAAACCGGGCAATAAAAGAGTAACCACTGTAAAAATTTCCAGACGTCCTGTCATCATTAAAAACGAAAGACACCATTTAGTCAAATCCGAAACTTCGGAAAAGTTTCCGGAAGCTCCGATTTTACCTAACGCGGGTCCAATATTACATACGGTCGAAACAGCAGCTCCTAATCCCTCTTCAAAAGCAAGTCCATCCAACATCAGGAGAGCAGCACTCACGATGATCAGTCCCATATAAATAAAAGCAAAAGCCAGTATCCGGTGGACCACCTGACTGGAAACAACAGTTCCATTCATTCTCACAGGCAGAACCGCGCGGGGATGTGTCTGTTTCTTGAACTCATTGGATAGGTTTTTGGATAGAACGATAAAACGGGCCATCTTTAGTCCTCCACACGTGGAGCCTGCACACCCCCCTATAAACATAAGAGAAAGTGCTACCATCCAAAAGAAAGGTCCCCATTGAATATAATCTTCGGTAATAAATCCGCAGGAAGAGATAAGCGTGATGACCTGGAAAGATGATTTACGCCAACCCTCCTCAAAGCCGGTTACAAAGCCATTATAAATCAACCAGGCTGTGACTATACAGGTCATGAATAAAACAAGATAGACAAACCAGCGGAACTCCTCATTTCCGAATAATTTAAAAGGTTTACCGTTAAAACAAAAATAGATCAAGGTCATATTGGTTGCGCCAATCATCATAAAGATCATCACCACATATTCGATATATACGGAATCCCAATAAGCGATACTGGCATTCTTTGTGGAATATCCTCCGGTTGAGATCGTAGTCAACGCATGGTTAATCGCATCAAACATATTCATGGGGCCCATCCATAACAATCCGATCAGGAAAATAGTCAACACAATATATACACCCCACAAACGTTTGGCTACCTGGGCAATACGAGGCCGGAAACGTTCGTGCATAATACCCGGCGTTTCCGCATCATACATCTGGGTAGCTCCTCCGCCAAGAATAGGGATTAAGGCAACGGTAAACACGACTATTCCAATTCCTCCCTGCCATTGCGTGAGACTACGCCAGGTCAAAATGCCATGAGGCAAAGCTTCAATATCAGTCAGAATAGTCGATCCGGTACTGGTAAACCCGGACATGGTTTCAAAAAAAGCATCTGCCAGATTAGGAATATATCCTCCCAGATAATAAGGAAGCATTCCAAATAAAGAGAGCATAATCCAGGTAGAAGCAACCACCAGTATTCCTTCCCTCCTTCCGGCATTATATTCATTGGCATTAAATCCCATAAAATAGCAAATCAGGCCGGTAGTGAACATAATGCCGCTGGATAACAATAAAGGAAACAGATCATCCCCTTTATAAAGAAATGCTATAAAAGCAGCTAAAAGCAAAAAGAAAGTCTCTAACAGAAACATTCTTCCAAGCATCTTTATAATGAAACGGACATTCAGCATCTTACATTGACAAGTAAAGTCATTATTCTATTTTTCCATCAGTTAAAATAATCCTCTAATTTCCGCATAGCCGTATCCAGACAGAAAACAACCACCCGGTCATAGGCCTGAATCTGAGTATCTCCTTTGATCATCATCGGTTCTCCGTCCCGGATTAATCCTCCTAAAGTCATATCCCGGGGAAGCCGGAGGTCTTTCACCTGCTTACGTGTAATTTTAGAATTGGGGCGTGCTACTAATTCTGCCACATCCGCATTTGCAAAGGTGAGACTCTTTACATTCGAAACATCCGCATCCAGAAGAAACTGATAAATATGGCTGGCTGCGATCATTTTTTTATTGATCACCGAGCCGATATCCATACTCTCTGCCAGAGGAATATAATCTAAATTCTCTATCTTAGCAATCGTTTTAAGCACACCGGCACGCTTCGCAGCCAGACATGCCAGAATATTCGTACTGGAATTATCCGTCAGTGCCACGAATGCCTGAGCATCCTGTATCCCTTCCTGCATCAGCAGATCCGTATCCCTACCATCTCCGTTAATGATCAGCACATTCCCCGGCACCACTTCCGCAATCCGGTGACTCTTCTCTTTGTCCATTTCAATCACTTTCACACGAATATGGGGGGGCAGATATTGACAGGTTCGTATAGCGATCCGGCTACCGCCCATAATGATCACTTTCTTTACTTCCGGATTTTTTTTTCCGGCGTGCTGCTGCACATCCTTTACATGCGCTTTCGTCGTGGTAAAGAAAACCAGGTCTCCGGCTTCTATCCGGTCTGCTCCTCCTGGGATAATGGTTTCATTTCTCCGTTTGATCGCAACCAGGTGATAAAGCTTCTGCATGTTCAGCAGATCTGCCAACTGCAAATTCACTAATTGAGAATTTTCCCGGATTTTCACACCGATCAGTATCAACGCTCCACCGAATAGTTCCCAGTACTGACGTGTCCAGGGTCTTCTGACAGCTGTTACAATCTCCTGGGCTGCAAGCATCTCCGGATAAATCATCGATCCTATACCCAGTTTATTGAATAGTTCTTTATTTTTAGGAAGAAGATATTCATAATTATTAATCCGTGCCAACGTTTTATTCGCACCCAGATTAGAGGCTAAAATACAGGCGGTAATATTAGCTGTTTCTTCAGGAGTAACACTAATAAACAGATCCGCTTTCCGGACACCTGCCTCCTGCAAATCTTTTAAGGAGGTAGGATTTCCTACTACCGGCAGGATCTCGGCGTTCGTATTAGGAAAATGCAAACGATCTTCATCCGTATCCATTAGGGTTATATCCTGCCTTTCCTGAGCCAGCATCTTCGCAAGATGTGTCCCCACTTCACCAGCTCCGGCAATAATAATTTTCATTTTATAATTCGATCTAATTAACGATAGTACCTTTTCAAAACTAAGAAATAGTGATTAAAAGGTACGGATGGTCTGGCTGATCCCTGCCGCATCTATACCACATAAATGATATAGTTCAGGAATAGAGCCATGCTCAATGAACTCATCCGGTACACCTAAACGTTTGATACGGGGTGTATAGCCGTGGTCCGCCATAAATTCAATGACCGCGCTACCCAGTCCTCCTTTGATCACACCATTTTCCAGTGTAATAATACGGTCATATTTTTTTCCTATTTCATGTAACAGATCCTCATCCATCGGTTTCAGATAGATCATATCATAATGGGCTATGGAAAACCCTTCTTTCTCTACTTCATCCAGTGCTTTGATGGCTTCGTTCCCGATCGAGCCAAAAGACAAGAGTGCCATATCCTTACCCTCCCGCAACTGACGCCCTTTACCGATGGGCAGGATCTCCATGGGATTCCGCCAGTTCCTTTTTTCACCTTTTCCACGTGGATAACGGATGATAAAAGTCCGGTCACCAGTCTTATAACCGGTGTACATCAGATTTCTCAGATCATGTTCATTCAGGGGAGAAGCAATGGTCAGATTGGGGATCGGACGGAAAGAAGCCAGATCGAAGACCCCATGATGAGTGACTCCATCTTCTCCGACTAATCCACCTCTGTCCAGACAAATCACCATGTGAAGATTCTGCAAAGCCACATCGTGGATCACCTGGTCATACGCCCGCTGCATGAAAGAAGAATAAATGTTACAGAAAGGGATCAATCCCTCTTTTGCTAATCCGGCAGAAAACGTCACCGCATGTCCCTCTGCTATGCCTACGTCAAATGCCCGGTCAGGAAAGGCTTTCATCAAATAGGTCATGGAACATCCGGTGGGCATAGCCGGTGTTACCCCTACCACTCTGGTATCCTGCTCCGCCAGTTCCACTAAGGTATGTCCGAACACATCCTGATAGAGCTGGGGTTCATCCAGATTTTGCGGCAGGATCCTCTTCCCGGTTTCTTTATTGAACTTTCCCGGTGCATGCCATTCAGTAGCAGATGCCTCCGCAGGTTTAAACCCTTTCCCTTTCTGGGTTTTGATATGTAAAAGTTTAGGACCTTTCAGATCCTTTATATCATTCAGCACTTTGACCAGATAGTTGATGTCATGCCCATCTACGGGGCCAAAATAACGGATACTAAATCCCTCAAACAAATTGTGTTGTTGGGTAAGAAGTGCTTTTAAGCTATTATTGAAACGAAGTATACTACTTCTACGGTCTTCTGTGATCAGATTGATCTTTTTCAACCCCCGGTACACATCATACCGCATTTTATTATAGGTCTGGCTGGTGGTAATGTCTACCAGATACTGGCTTAACCCTCCCACATTATTATCAATCGCCATATTGTTGTCATTCAAGATGATCAACAAATTATTTTTATTGGCAGAGGCATTGTTCAACCCTTCAAAAGCCAGCCCCCCTGTCATAGCACCATCCCCGATCACTGCGATCACATGCCGGTCCTCCTCCTGTTTCAGGGCGGAAGCAACAGACATCCCTAAAGCCGCGGAAATGGAATTGGAAGCATGTCCGGCGATAAAAGCGTCATATTCACTCTCATCCGGATTCGGGAAACCACTGATCCCTTTATATTTACGTAAAGTATGAAAAGCATCCCGGCGTCCTGTCAGTATTTTATGTCCATATGCCTGATGTCCTACATCCCAGACAATGCGGTCATAGGGGGTATTAAAAACATAATGCAGGGCTACAGTTAATTCCACTGTTCCCAAACTTGCACCTAAGTGACCCGGATTTTCAGATAAGACATCAATAATATGCTGACGCAGGCCTGCACATACCTGCTCCAAAGTATCTATAGATAAGTTCCGTAAATCTTCCGGATAGTTAATGCTTTTTAATATGTCACTATGCTCGCTTTCTACCATCTCTGCAAAATTTAGCGACAAATGTAAAGAATTAACCGGAGATTTAATAACCTTATTTCCTCTTTCTTAACTCTTCACCAATCTGTAGCTTGTTATTTAATGTACAATTTAGTGGGACGTTTTGTTCTAAAAGACAACTGTTTTGTAGCTTACGCAGGCTATGCCAGGAATAAAAAAAGATCTTATTCCCAGGTTAAAAATCCGGCAATACCACAAGCGATCAAAGCAAATCCCAAAAGGGAATAAAATATACGGGCACCCGGACGTCCTAACCACTGAACAAACGTAGCAGCCTGCCGGCTGTTTAAAAACCAGTCCGCATTGAAAAGAGATGCCAACAGAGAAACGGCACCCATGATCACAAACAAAGAAAGAATAAAATATTCCGATAACTGCATGATCAATTCATTTCTACCGTTCTGGTTCCGTCCGGATTTTCCTGTATGTTGACATCCACCACATCCCCGGGTAATAACTCTTCTATTTTCTCCGGCCACTCAATAAAGCAAAGTGCGCCACTATAAAAATAATCGGACGTTCCAATATCTTCCGCTTCGCTTAATTGATTGATCCGGTAGAAATCAAAATGATAGATCAACTCTCCCGTAGTCTCACTCCGGTACTCATTGATAATCGCAAAAGTGGGACTATTAATTACATCTTCCACTCCCAGTTCTTCACAGATAGCCTTAATAAAAGTAGTTTTACCGGCTCCCATCTGTCCGTGGAAAGCAAAAACAGTACGATCCTCCATGTTGGCGATAAAAGTTTTAGCAGCTTCACGGATCGTCTGTAGATTATCTATCGTAATTGTATTCATATGTTCAACGTTTGTTTTTAAAGAAAACCTCCTTATTTCGGGTTCAAGGTAATAAAAGGCACTAACATCTCTTCCATAGAGATCCCTCCATGTTGAAACGTATTTTTATAATAGGAAACGTAGTAATTATAGTTATTCGGATAGGCAAAGAAATCCTCGTTCATCGCAAAGACATACTTACTACTTAAATTAGGTGAAGGCAGTCCCACCGTGTCCGGATGTCTGATTTCAAAAACCTCCCGGGGATTATAATTCAGATTTTTCCCGACTTTATACCGAAGGTTAGTATTCATATTTCTATCTCCGACTACTTTCACCGGATCATATACACGAATGGTCCCGTGATCCGTTGTCAGGATTACTTTCCCTCCCCGTTCTGCAATTTTCCGGAACAATTCCAATGTGGTGGAATGCTGGAACCAGGAGCGTGTCAGGCTCCGGTAGGCCGCTTCACTCTGGGCAAGTTCACGAATCATTTTACTCTCCGTCCTTGCATGCGAAAGCATATCCACAAAGTTCAGAACGATCACATTTAACTGGTTATGAACTAAGGAAGGGATATTATGTAACAGTTTCTCCCCATACTGGGAGTCGTTTACTTTATTATAACTGAATGTATATTTTTTACGGAAACGATCAATCTGGGTCTGGATCAAAGGAGCTTCATTCAGATTCTTTCCCTCTTCACTCTCTTCATCGACCCACAGATCCGGAAACATCTTTTCTATTTGCAAAGGCATTAAACCGGAAAAGATGGAATTTCGGGCATATTGGGTAGCAGTAGGCAGGATACTATAATACAGATTTTCATCAAACGTGAAATATTCCGCCAACAGATCTTTCACCACTCTCCATTGATCCAGTCGAAAGTTATCGATCAGAATGACAAACACCTTTTCCTCATTATCCAGCATCGGAAAAACCTTCTTTTTAAAAAGATCAGGACTCATGAGAGGACGATCCTCCGGATTCTGTATCCAGCCGGTATAATTCTTCTTTACAAACTTTCCGAATGAAGTATTCGCCTCCCGCTTCTGCATACGAAGCATATCCAGCATCTGCACCTGGTTACTTTCCAGTTCCAGTTCCCAGTAGACCAATTTCTTATACACCTCAATCCAATCATTCGCAGTAAAGGAATCATTGATCTGCATTCCTATCCGCGCAAACTCCTGTTGATAGCCAACAGTCGTAGTCTCAGATATAAATGTATTTTTATGAACATTCTTTTTAATAGAAAGCAGGATCTGGTTCGGATTAACCGGCTTAATCAGGTAATCCGCGATCTTGTTACCGATCGCCTGGTTCATAATACTCTCCTCTTCACTCTTAGTCACCATCACCACCGGCACATTCGGATCAATCTCCTTGATCTGTGCCAGCGTCTCCAATCCGGTAAGCCCCGGCATATTTTCATCCAGAAAAATAATATCAAAGGACTGCTCCTTACAACATTCGATTGCATCCTGTCCACTGATCACAGGTACGATCTCATATCCTTTTTCCTGTAAAAAGAGAATATGTGGTTTCAGCAAATCGATTTCATCATCTGCCCAGAGAATTTTATCTTTCTTTATTGCCATATATTTAGCTGTTTAATTACAAAAGTATATGATCCCTTTTATATAATAACGAAATGAACTGCGAATTTGTATATTCTTCGCAGTTTTTCGGATTCTTTGTAAAATAACAAGCTAAAGCGGAGTTAGTTTTTCGTCATGGTGTAATCCGTGATCCCCAAAGCTTCATACGCCTGTAATAAAGCCTCATCATTATCAGAGATCATCAACAGTTTATCATTTTCTTTCAGGATCGTATTTCCCTTCGGTATGAAATAGCGGCCCTCACGCATCACCATCACAGCTAACGTATGATCCGGTAGTTTGAGCTCCATCAGTTTATTCCCATGCGTCAGCACCTCAGCCGTCACATCAATTTCACTCATCGCGCTCTTAATTCCTTCCGGCAGTTCAATACCAAATACGTCTTTCCGTTCCGACACATCGATCTGATCCAGCCATTTGGCAGCCAGCGTCACGGTCGTACCCTGGATCAGCAAAGAGAGGATCGTAATAAAAAAGACTACATTAAAGATGAGGTTCGCATTGGGTATGCCAGCAATAATCGGATAAGTAGCAAAGATGATCGGAACCGCACCACGCAATCCGACCCAGGAAATATATAGTTTTCCTTTGGTATCAAAGTTTTTATAGGGAAGCAGACAAAGAAATACACTGACAGGACGGGCAAACAGGATCATGAAAATACCTACGGAAAGACCGATGACCGCTACAGGCAACAACTCTTTCGGATTGACCAAAAGCCCCAACGCAAGGAACATCATGATCTGCCATAACCAGGCGAACCCGTCAAAAAAAGTAGCAATACTTTTCTTGTGAATGATCTTCGCATTTCCTACTACTAATCCGGCAATATAAACAGCTAAATAACCATTTCCTTTACATAGCGTCACAAAAGCAAATGTAAAAAAGGCGGTTGCCAGTAAGAGGATCGGATATAGCGATTCGTTATCAATATCAATATAGTTAATAATAATGACAGATAGCCTACCGAGTGCATATCCTCCGATAGCTCCGATGGAAAGTTGCAGACAAAGAGAAAGAGCAGCTTCTCCCAGATTCATCCCTCCCATCTGGATATAAGAGATCAACAACAAAGTCAGCATATAGGCCATCGGGTCATTACTACCACTTTCCAGCTCCAGCGTAGGACGTAACCGTTGCTTCAGGTAAACTCCTTTACTTCTCAAAATAGAAAACACAGAAGCAGAATCCGTAGAAGACATCACCGCTGCCATCAATAAGGCCAAAGGAAAAGTAATCATATCATAACTCAGGACATAATTACAGATCCAGTAGATGAAACCTCCCGTGATAAAAGTAGTGGCAAGCACCCCGACAGTAGCCAGAATCACCCCTTGTCCCATAATGGGCTTTACCTCGGAGTATTTTGTATCCATACCACCGGAGAAAAGAATAATGGTCAATGCCAGCATCCCTATAAACTGTGTCAACGGGAAATTATTGAAATTAACTAACTTCAGACCATCACTACCAAAAAGCATACCGACTCCCAGGAACAGGAGTAATGCAGGAAGTCCAAAACGGCAACCGGCTTTCCCGGCAATAATACTAAAAAAGAGAATGATGGAACCTAATAACAGGAATCCTTCAGGATCTTGGAACATACGCAGGTCGGTTTATTTTTAACTTAAATATTATTGTTAGCAAAGTTAACAAAAAAATAATGTAACATCAAATGGTGAAAACACGTGTATCCTGGTTGAAATTTAATATTTACAGCTTCCGGTAAAAAAGATTTTTCCTATCCATATTTTATTTTTCTCTTTTAAAAGATTAAAGCGTACCTTTGTATGGAACAAATATTTACGCTATGAACAAAAATCTATTACTTCTCATCCTGCTCCTATCCGGGATGATCACAGGATGTAACAAACAAACTCACTTCATTTCCGACGAAGCAGTCCGGATCGAAGTGGAGAAAGATTTCCAAAACAAACAATCCGCTCTCCCCAAGGGAGATCTTTTCCGGATCTTTGACCAAAACCTGGATCCAATCGAAAAAGAAGCCCTGATGTTCCTGTATGCTTACATGCCTATCGGAGATATTACAGACTATGAAGGAGAATTCTATCTGGAAAACATTCAATCCTCCTTACAGGTTCAACAGGAAATGCCGTGGGGCAAGAAGATTCCGGAACATATATTCCGTCATTTTGTCCTGCCGATCCGGGTAAATAATGAGAACTTAGACGAAAGCCGGATGGTCTTCTATGAAGAGCTGAAAGACCGGGTGAAAAACCTTTCTTTATATGATGCCGTGCTCGAAGTGAACCATTGGTGTCATGAGAAAGTGATCTATACTCCTTCCGACTCCCGCACCAGTTCGCCTTTGGCATCTGTAAGAACAGCGTATGGCAGATGTGGGGAAGAATCCACCTTCACCGTTGCCGCCTTACGTGCCGTAGGGATTCCGGCCCGTCAGGTATATACTCCCCGCTGGGCACATACCGATGACAATCACGCATGGGTAGAGGCATGGGTAGATGGTGAATGGCTGTTTTTAGGTGCCTGTGAACCGGAACCGGTGCTGAATCTGGGCTGGTTCAACGGTCCGGCTTACCGGGGTATGCTGATGCACACCAAAGTATTCGGGAAGTACAATGGTCCGGAAGAGATCATGGAAGTAACCGACGGATACACGGAAATCAATGTAATTGACAACTATGCCCCCACCGCCAAAGTGGTGGTTACGATTACCGACGAAAACAATCAACCGGTCGAAGGTGCTGCTGTGGAGTTCAAACTATATAATTATGCGGAATTTAACACAGTGGCGAACAAGGTCACCGGAAAAGACGGAACCTGTTTCCTCTCTGCCGGTAAAGGAGATATGCTGGTATGGGCAACGAAAAATAATAAATTCGGCTATAGCAAAGTCTCTTTTGGAAAAGACAACGAGGTTACGATCCGTTTATCTAAAACCCCGGGGGATATGGAAACAGTTGAACTGGATATTGTACCTCCGGTGGATGGTGCCATCCCTGCGGAAGTAACAGAAGAACAGATCGCCGAAAATGCCAAACGTCTCTTAGAGGAAGATGACATCCGGAATGCGTATGTAGCTACTTTTTATACAGAAGAAAAAGCGCAGCAGTTAGCCAAAGAATTAGGAATTGACCCGGTCCGTACGCAAAATTACCTGATAGGTAGCAGGGGGAACTGGAGAGAGATTGAAATGTTCCTGCGTCAGGCGGAAAACAAAAAGGAAGCGATGGAGCTATTGCAGGTAATTTCGGCCAAAGACCTGAGAGATACGCCTGCTTCTGTCCTTTCAGATCATCTGGACTATTCGGAAAACACCCATCCGGAATTGTTTGAAAGATATATTCTGAATCCTCGTGTAAGCAATGAATTCCTGACACCATATAAAGGATTCTTCCAAAAAAATATAGATCCGGAGTTAATGGCCAAAGCCAAAGAGAACCCGGCGGAATTAGTACAGTGGGTAAAAAACAATATCCGGGTCGAGGACTACCTGAACCCGCAACGGATTCCTATAATGCCGGTAGGTGTATGGAAAGCCCGTGTAGCCGACGCTCATTCCCGTAATATATTCTTTATTTCAGTTGCACGCAGCTTAGGGATCCCGGCACGCATTGAACCGGTGGCAGGAAAGATCCAATACTTTGCTGACGGATGGAAAGATGTGGATTTTGAGGCAGCTCAGGAAACCCGGACTAAACAGGGAAAATTAACAGCCTCTTACCAGGCGATCCAATCGCTGGAAGACCCCAAGTATTACAGTCACTTCACGATCTCCAAAATCCTTCCGACAGGAAAACTTCAAACACTGAACTTCCGTGCAAACAGCAATGTGGATATGGGATTAGGAAACACATGGAGTACGCTTCTCAGAAAACCGTTAGACCTGGATGAAGGAAATTACCTGTTAGTGACCGGTACCCGTCTGGCAAGCGGCGGTGTACTCAGTAATGTTACGTTCTTCAACATTGAAGCAGGCAAAACCACTCAGATAGATCTGGTCATGCGTGAAAGTAGCGACGATATTCAGGTGATTGGTAGTCTGGATGCGGAAGCAAAATTCATATTGGCGGAAAACGGAACTGAAACCAGTATTTTAGCCACTACCGGACGCGGCTACTTTATTGTAGCAGTATTAGGAGCACGTCAGGAACCGACCAATCATGCCATGCGTGACATTGCACGGCTGAATAAAGAGTTCGAGGAATGGGGACGCAGCATGGTCCTGTTGTTCAAAGATGAACAAGGGTGGAATAACTTTGACACAAAAGAATTCGGAACACTTCCGGCTACTATTACCTATGGTATTGACAAAGACAACACCATCACAAATATATTAGTGAAAGCAATGAACCTTCCAAATGGAAACACACTCCCCATCTTTGTCATCGCCGATACGTTCGGTCGCATCGTATTTGTATCCCAGGGCTACACCATCGGATTAGGAGAACAGATGATGAATGTCATTCATAAATTGTAAATCTTCCAATAGATAAGGAGACATATAATTGATTTCACAAAAAGAGGGTGTCCCAAAAGTCTATATGCTCTTTGACAAAGTTACAGCTTGTAAGCCCGGAGGGCTTAAATGTAAATAACCGCGGGTGAAACCCGTGGCGGAAAGCAGCCACACGCTATGAAC
>JAJQEE010000102.1 GCA_021201865.1 Tannerellaceae bacterium
TGTTTTTGTCGGCCGTTTTGATATGTATGTTCCTGCCAACTTGATCCTCTAAATCTGTTATATTGGTTATGTAGAACAGGAGATTCGGATTGCTGCCGGAAAAGAGAATTATCTGGTGCAGTTAAAAGAAGATTCGGAGATGTTGGATGAGGTGGTAGTAGTCGGTTACGGCGTGCAGAAAAAGAAACTGGTAACCGGCGCTTCCGTGCAGGTAAAAGGAGAAGATATTCAAAAACTTAATACCGTGAATGCGCTGGGAGCCTTGCAAAGCCAGACGCCGGGTGTGAATATTACCCAGATGTCCGGGATGCCCGGAGAGGGATTTAAAGTGACAATCCGTGGATTGGGAACGGTTGGTTCTTCCAGCCCCCTTTATATTATTGATGGCGTGACCGGAGGAGATATCAATGACCTGAACCCGGCAGACATTCAATCCATTGATGTGCTCAAAGATGCCGCTTCTGCTGCGATCTATGGAGTCCGTGCTGCGAATGGGGTCATTCTGATTACCACCAAACAGGGAAGGATCGGAAAAGCAACCGTTACATTAGATGCCTATTTTGGGTTACAGAATCCCTATAAGATGCCTGATATTTTAGGACCACAGGATTATGCGATGCTACAAAATGAAGGCCGGACCAACGATGGACTGGATCCGTATGATTTTGCCTCTCTGGTTCCGGACTGGGACAGGATACAGAATGGGTGGGAAGGACCCCAATGGTTGAAAAGCATCCGTAATAAAAATGCCCCGACACAGAATTATGCCCTGAATATTTCCGGAGGAACGGAACAATCCGTTTATTCGGTGGGTGTCTCCTACACTTCACAGGAGGGGATTTTCGGAAAGCCAGTGGTACCGGACTTTCAACGGATCACTACCCGGGTAAATACAGAATATATACTCTATAAAAAGAATAACCTGGATGTGATCAAAGTAGGGGAGAATATCACCTATACCTACCGGGAGAAGACAGGGATCTCCATTACAGACCGTTACAATAATAACATCAATAGTATGATTAAAGCCTCCCCGTTCATGCCGGTCTACGATTCGGAAGGGGATTATCATACCTCTATTCCCTGGGATATCAGGGAAGCGAACCCGATCGGTGTGATGGATTATACATCCGGACAGAACCTCACAAAGAATAATAACCTGAAAGCGAATGGATATATAGAGATCCAGCCGGTCAGTAAATTGAAGATCCGCAGTAACTTTGGCTTTACCAATTCCTCTAAATCGTACCGGAAATTCATCCCCGAATTCTATCTCTCCACAATCACTTTCCGGAATGAAAATACAGTCGAACAGGAAATGTCCGTGGGAAACCGCTGGTTATGGGAAAATACGATCAACTATAACTTTACACTCAACTCACAACACAATTTTGATGTATTGGTGGGGCAATCCATGGAAAAGAATGGACTGGGAGAAAGTATGAAAGGAAAGAATGTCAATTCCATTTTTGACGATTTTGAACATGCCTACCTGGACAATACGAAAACCATTTATGCAGATAAAACCTCTTTATCCGGTTTCCCCTGGGGAAAACACCGGCTGGCCTCCTTCTTCGGACGTGTGAACTATGACTGGAAAGAAACCTATATGGCCACGCTCGTGATGCGTGCGGACGGTTCCTCCAATTTCAGCCGGGGAAACCGTTGGGGTTATTTCCCTTCCGTGTCTGCCGGATGGGTGATGACTAACGAATCCTGGATGGAACCTGTTACCTCTGTGATGGATTTCATGAAATTGCGCGCCAGTTGGGGACAAAACGGGAATCAGGAGATTGATAATTTCCAATACTTATCTACCATTGCCTTTAATACCTCCTATTTCTGGGGACCGGATAAGCAAACAGAGATTGTAGGAGCCTATCCGGATATTTTATCAAATCCGGATGTAAAGTGGGAAACATCTGAACAGTATGACTTTGGTCTGGATGCCCGTTTCTTTGGAGGCAGGTTAGGCTTTGCCTTTGACTATTACATCAAAAACACCAAAGACTGGCTGGTGCGTGCGCCGGTACTGGATACCTATGGAACAGGTGCTCCCTATATCAATGGCGGAGATGTCCGGAATTCCGGTGTGGAAATTGCATTTAACTGGAATGACCAGGCAGGCGATTTCCGGTATGGCGTAAATCTTAACCTGACACATAACAAAAATGAAGTAACCCGTATCGCTAATTCGGAAGGGATCATTCACGGAGATGCGAATGTGTTAAGTGAAGGAACCAGTGAAATGTACCGTGCACAGGTCGGTTATCCCATCGGTTATTTTTACGGATATAAAACCGCAGGGATCTTCCAGACAGAAGCAGAGATCGAAAACTATAAAGGAGCAAAATATCCCAACACAGTACCGGGTGACCTGATCTATGTCGATGTGGATGGAGACGGAGAGATCACAGAAGAGGACCGGACGATGATCGGGAATCCACATCCTAAATTAAACATGGGTCTATCCCTCAACTTTGAATACAAAGGATTTGACCTCCTTATTTCTACCATGGGGTCTTTTGGTCATCAGATCGCCCGTTCTTATCGTTCATTTGCCGATAATCCGAAAGAAAACTGGACTGCGGATATCTTCGATCGCTGGCATGGAGAAGGAACCTCTAACAAGATCCCCCGGCTGACTTCCGGTACACATAGTAACTGGCGGAATATCTCCGATATATTTATCGAAAACGCAGATTATTTCCGTATACAGAACGTAACACTGGGATATGATTTCAAAAAGTTATTCCCTGCTATGTTATTGGGGCAGGCTCGTTTGTATGTAACAGCCCAGAACCTTTGGACGATCACAGGCTATTCCGGTATGGATCCTGAGATCGGATACGGATATGGAAAAGATTGGGTTTCCGGGATTGACCTGGGGTTCTATCCGGCTCCCCGTACCTTCCTGATCGGTGTTAATCTTAAATTTTAAAGCGTGCTATGATGAAAAAAATAATAATTTATAGTTTACTGGCACTCGTTGCCATGAGTAGTTGTGAAAGTTTTCTGGATACGGAAAACCTGACTAAAAAGGACTCTTCCAATTTCCCGGAGAATGAATCGGATATGGAAGCCTCGATGGCTGCGATCTATGCTGCGATCGCCGGGATTAACTCCACAGAAACGATCTTCCTGGCGGGGGATATTGCCTCCGATAATCGTTTTGGTGGCGGTGGACAGAATGACCGGGGTTTTCAGGCACTTACCCGGTTGAAACGGGACGGGCAGGACCATTTCAATAATTCCTGGCGAAATAATTACAAAGGAATCAACCGGGCCAATAACCTGCTGGAGAATGTAGACCGGATCAATTGGAGCAGTGAGGAACAGCGAAATGCCATCGAGGGAGAAGCCCGTTTTCTGCGCGGACATATCTACTTTGACCTGGCCCGTTTCTTCGGAAGGGTCCCACTGGTACTTACCACCGAAATGGTCAATCTACCCCGTGCGGAAGCAGATGAACTGTTTGCCCAGATCGCACTGGATCTGAAACTGGCGATCGAATTACTCCCCTCCATCCCCTACTCTCCGGCTAATAATAAACATCTCGGACGGGCTACCAAATGGGCGGCAGAAGCCTTGATGGCAAGAGTATTTCTTTTCTACACCGGATATTACCGGCAGGAAAGCCTGCCGGTAGCCGGCAGTAGTGAAGTAATCCGGAAAGAACAGGTGATCTCATGGCTGGAAGAGTGTGCCTACCGCAGTGGTCACGGTCTGGCGAAAGACTTCCGGGGGTTATGGCCCTATTCCAACCCGGCAACCAATGTGGATTATCCCTATGCCCGGGAGGTCGTTTGGGAAGGAGAGACCGGAGATAATATCGAAACGATCTTCGCTTATAAATATTCTATTCTGGCAACCTATGACAATACCCAATACAGCAACCCGATCATTCTGACCTCTTCGCTCCGGAATGGGGGAGGGCAGGACTACGAAAAGACCTTTCCCTACGGACCAGGCTGGGGAGCCGGCCCGGTGAATTCGCAACTCTGGGATGACTGGCTCGAAAAAGAACCGGAAGACATCCGTCGCCAGGCTTCTATTTTAGATGTCAGGGATCCGGAAGAGATCGAAGGGTATTCATGGGGAGAAGACCGGATGATGGAAGAGACAGGTTACTGGAACAAGAAATATATTGCGATCAATGCCCATCAGAAAAAAGAGGATGGTAGCATCGAATTGGTGAAATATGGCTGTGTACTCTATAACCGGACACCCGATTACAAACTGGATAATACACAGGACCTCGTCCTGATCCGCTATGCAGATGTTCTATTGATGTTGTCTGAGTTAAAGAAAGAGGCAGGACCGATGAATGAAGTACGTGCCCGTGTCGGGTTGCCACCGGTCAGCTACACGGAAGAGAATCTCCGTCAGGAGCGTCGCTTTGAACTGGCTTTTGAAGGAGTGCGCTACTACGACCTGTTACGCTGGCATTTAGCAGAAACCGAACTGGCGAAACAACATGGGGTAGAGGTGATGAATAACGGCGTAAAAGGATACATCGATCTGAGTGATCTGGGGAAACGGGTTCGTGAAACCGGAGGTTTTTTCCCTATTCCACAGACCCAGATAGAGCTGTCAGCCGGTGTACTGGTACAGGATCCGGCCTGGACAACACAGGAAGCGATCTTTACCGGACAATAAGAAAGAACAGGTTACAATAGACATGTAATGTAAACTGAAAGGGGATGCGGGAGGCCTGCAGGTGCAAATGATATGCCTTTTATCATCGCATCCCCTTTTCCAACTACTTATTCATAAAAAAATATATATGTACAAGTATATCAAAAACCAAAGAAAGAATATCCTTTTTGCTATTTTACTCCTGAGTAGTGTGGGACTACAGGCCCAGAGCCCGGATACCCGACGGATCGAATCCTGGGTTACCTATCCGGATCGTTCCCTTTTATTAGCGAAAGAACAAATCACCACCCCGTTTGGAAAAAACGAGGGAAAGCAGTTACCCATTGTGGTGGATGACCGGCAGAGTTTCCAGGAGATAGACGGATTTGGGTTTGCCCTTACTGAGGGAAGTGCCTTCCATCTGAACCGGATGTCTTCCACGGAAAGAGCCCGCATCTTACGGGAACTTTTTTCTACAGACGGGAACAATGTCGGGATCAATTATATTCGCCTGACGATCGGGGCCTCCGACCTGAATAATTTTGTGTATACCTACAATGACCTGCCGGATGGAGAGACCGATTTTGAATTAAAGAAGTTTAGCCTCAGCCATGATCTTGATGATGTCATTCCGGTAATGAAAGAGATCCTGAGGATCAATCCTGCTATCAAAATCATGGCCTCTCCCTGGACTGCACCTGCCTGGATGAAAGTAGGGAATAACTACCGGGGCGGTGCTTTGAAGCCGGAATGTTACGGTGTGTATGCAAACTATTTTGTGAAATATATTCAGGAGATGAAAAAGCAGGGGATTATGATTGATGCGGTAACCATACAAAATGAACCACTGAATTCCCGGAACACACCCAGCATGCCCTACTTCACGGAAGAACACGCTCTTTTCGTAAAGGAACATTTGGGGCCAGCCTTTGAAAAAGCAGGACTCCAAACGAAGATCATCGTGTTTGATCACAATTGTGACCGCCCCGACTATCCGTTAGCCATCCTGAGCGATCCCGAAACTGCCCGGTATGTGGACGGATCAGCCTTTCATCATTACCGGGGAGAGATCAGTACGATGTCTACCGTTCATCTGGCCAGGCCGGATAAGAATATCTATTTTACGGAACAGATGGTCACAGAAAAACCGGGAAGTCCGGAGATTCATATTGCCGGACAGGTGAAGCGGCTGGTAGTAGGAGTGATGCGGAACTGGAGCCGGAACCTGATCCTGTGGAATTTGGCGGCTGATCCTCTGAACGATCCTCACACCGATAACGGGGGATGTAGTATGTGTCAGGGAGCTATCACCATTGACGGAGACCAGGTCACCCGTAACCTGGCCTATTATGTAGTTGCCCATGCGTCTAAATTTGTACCTGACGGTTCGGTCCGGATTGCCTCTACGGATGGATACGACCGGGCGGTTGACCTGACAGAAGATGAAGAACGCCCGGAGATCAAACGGGCTACTTTGATAGAACACAGCCATGTATTACCCAATGTAGCCTTTAAAACACCGCAGGGAAAGATCGTATTGGTCGTGGCAAATGATACCTGGAGCGTCTCCACAGTGAAGATCCAGTATAATGGAGCCTATGCGAGTCTGAAATTACCACCCGGTGCCGTGGGAACCTACATTTGGTGAACCTAACTATACATACAAATAACCATGAAACTAAACAGACGGAATTTTATAAAAGAGATAGGAGTAGGAACCGTAGCAGCCAGCGTCGCTACTCCTTTGTCCCTGATTTCCTGTAGTACACCTGCCGGAAAAGTGGAACAGGAAGAAGAGGGTCCGGTCATCCGGATCGGAGAGGACATTGCCATTGCGGACACAGCGTACGGAAAAGTAAAAGGCTATATTAAACAGGGGATTTACACCTTTTTAGGGATACCCTACGGGGCAGATACATCCGGTAAAAATCGTTTTATGCCTCCTCAGCCTCCGGAGCCCTGGCAAGGAGTCCGCCCCACGGTTTTTTATGGGCCTTCCGCTCCGCAGGAGATCTACAGCCGGGCATCCACCTCCTATGGGATGTTTGTAGACCACTGGAATTATGATGAGTTGAGTGAAGATTGTCTTTGCCTGAATATCTGGACTCCGGAGGCAAATGATGCGAATAAACGGCCTGTGATTGTCTGGCTACACGGAGGAGGCTATAGCCGGGGAAACGGGATCGAGCAGGACAGCTATCATGGGGAGAACATTGCCCGTTATGGAAATGTGGTGTTTTGCTCTGTCAATCACCGCTTAGGGGCGATTGGATTTACCGATCTCTCCGCCGTAGGAGGGGAAAAATACCGGGATTCCGGGAATGCCGGCTTATTGGATATGGTCGCTGCCCTGCAATGGGTCCACCGGAACATCGCCGGGTTTGGCGGAGACCCTGGAAATGTGACTATCATGGGACAATCCGGCGGTGGTGGAAAAGTCTGTTTACTGGCAACCATGCCTGAAACAAAAGGATTGATCCATAAAGGAGTGGCTTTAAGTGGGTCAGCCGTTTCCGGAAATAACAAAAAATACAGTGAACAGTTAGGCTCTTATATTCTCAAAGAGGCTGGATTATCTCCTTCGCAGGTAGATCAGTTACAGGAGATCCCCTGGGAAAACTATCTGCAAATCGCTCACCGGGCAGCCGCACAGATGGAGCGGGAGGTGGGTGACTCAGGCATGAGAAGAGGTAGTTTTGGTCCCGTGGCAGATGGGATTCATTTACCACAGGAACCTTTTTTCTCAGACCGTACCGGCAGGATGCCGGACATACCCATGCTTTTCTGCACCACGTTTCATGAACAATCCCCCAGCCGGACGAATGCCGCTCTGGAAGAGATCACGCTTCAGGGGGTGACGGAAGAGATCCGCAAACAGTATGGAGACCGGGCGGAAATGATCGTAAAAGCCTATACAAAAGCTTTTCCACAGGTAAAACCCATCGAGATCCTTTGTCTGATCCAATCCAACCGGTTGGCTGTGATAGAGACCGCTACAGCCAAACTACAACAAACTTCACCTGTGTATATGGCCTGGTTCGGATGGTGTCCTCCACTGTTCGATCACCGGATCCGTGCCTTTCACTGTCTGGATATTAGCTTCTGGTTTATGAATACAGACCGGATGTATACCCACACCGGGGGCGGAGCACGCCCCAGAACGTTATCCCAGAAAATGGCGGATGCTTTATTAGCTTTCGTCAGGACGGGTGACCCGAATTGTGAAGCCTTACCCAACTGGCCTGTCTATACGGCCGCCAAAGGAGAAACCATGATCCTGAATGATCCGTGTGAAGTACAGGAGGATCCCGACAGGGAAGCAAGACAAACATTAATCTAATAGAAGATGAAACAGATACTATCTATATTCTTTTTTTATGCGTAACAAGTCCACTCTTTCTCTTTGCCCAGCAAAAAGATACCGGATTTAGTACGGAAGGGTGGTGGAAGCCGGCCGGACCGGCCTTCTCTCCGGATATTCATGCAGACCGGACAGTCACCTTCCGGCTGAAAGCGCCGGAGATAACCCGGGTAGAGTTGAAATTAGGCGAATGGGAGGTGGAAACCTATCCTATGCACAAAGACGGGGAAGGGGTCTGGAGTGTAACCGTAGGACCTATTCCTCCGGGTATCTATCAATATACTTTCGAGGTGCAGGGAATCCCGGTAATTGATATGACTAACCCGGTAGTCAAAGCCGGTACCTCTGTCTATGGGAGTGTGTTGGAGATCAGAGGTGAAAAGCTACTGTTTGACCAGTTACAAGAGGTCCCCAAGGGAGATATCCATATCCTGTCTTACACCTCTTCTTCTTTGAAGCGGCCACGAAAAATGTATGTATATGTACCGGATAGCTATTATACAAATCCCGACCGGACATTTCCGGTTTTATACCTACGTCATGGTGGTGGAGACCGGGAGTCCAGTTGGACAGAGGACGGCCGGGCCGGTATCATCCTGGATAATCTGATTGCGGCCCGCAAAGCAGAACCTATGCTGGTGGTAATGACCCATGGGCTGACAGATGGCTCCTGGTCCGGAGGAAGTACCGTGGAAGGAATGCGTGACCTGGAGGCAGAACTGCTGGAGGATGTGCTCCCGCTCATAGAACAACGCTACCGGGTCCGGAAGGAAAGGAGCAGTAGGGCCATCGCCGGACTATCCATGGGAGGAGGACAGGCATATGTCATGGGCCTTCGTAACCTGCATCTGTTCTCTTCGATTGGACAATTCAGCGCAGGCATCCTGAGTGATGGCGCATTTGATCATGAAACCTATCTCCCCGGTGTCATCACGAATCCGGAAAAAGTAAACAGGCAACTGGACCTGCTCTGGATTAGTTGCGGAACGAAAGATCCCCGCTATAAAGGACACCGGATGTTCGTGGAAGAACTGGGAGCAAAAGGCATACACTATGAATTTCATGAGAGTGAGGCCGGGCATGAATGGCCTTTCTGGCGCAGACAGCTTCATGATTTCGTACAACGGCTTTTTAAATAAACAGAAGTGTTTTATTTTTAAAGTTCTTATTCTTTAATCTTATAAAAACCAGATAATATGAAACGCATTTGTCTATTTTTCCTGATCTTCTTTCTCTATACAGGAAACCTGTTCAGCCAGATAAAACAGGTGAAACTCCGGAGCGGATCCCCTGCCCAATATGAACGGGTGGATGTCGATATTGAACTGACCGCTACCTGGAAGAATCCCTATTTCCAGGAAGAGGTAGCCCTGAATATGAAAATCGTCACTCCTTCCGGGCAGGAGATGACCTTGCCCTGTTATTATGAGTCCGGAAATAGTGGGAGTCTGTCTTTGTGGAAAGCCCGCTTTACGCCTCAGGAAGCGGGAAATTATCAATATCATTTCCAACTGTCACAAAAAGGAAAGGTCCGGAATAGTTCCCGTCCGGAAACGTTTATTTCCGGAGCAACGGATAGAACCGGCTTCCTGCATGTATATGATCACTGGACGCTCCGGTTCGATAATGGAACCCCCTTCCGTGGGATCGGTGAAAATATCTGCTGGGAATCCCGGGATGAAGATGACTCCCGTTATTTCAAAGAGCTGCACGAAGTTTCTTCCCTCTATAACTACGACAGTATGCTTCCACAGTTTGCCGGATATGGCGGAAACTTTTACCGGATCTGGATCTGCTCCTGGAACCTGCCGATAGACTATCAGGGTCCTTTCAATAATAGCCGTTACCTCCCTTCGGATACCTATTATAATCCCAGCGCACTGGCCAGGATGGACCGGGTGGTGGAACTGTCGGAGTCTTTAGACCTGTATATGATGCTTACGTTGGGACAAGGCGGGTATCTGCAGAAAGACCGGGGAGTAGCCACTTCCGATGAAGACTTTTTTATTAATCCCAAAGCCAGACAGTGGTATAAAAACCGGTTACGTTACATCGTGGCCCGCTGGGGATATAGCCCTTCCATAGCCATGTGGGAGTTTTTTAATGAAGTGGATAATGTCCAGTACCGGGATAATGACCACCCGGTTCCCGGGCAGTACATTGTAGACTGGCACACGGAAATGGCTGCCTATCTGAAACAGATCGATCCCTATCAACATATTGTAACGACCAGTATCTCTCACCGGGATATCGAAGGATTAAATTCCATCCCGGATATGGATATCAACCAAAAGCATATCTATAATCATACGGAGGTGATTCCGGCAGAGATCAGCCAGTATATTAACGATTTTGGGAAACCTTATATCATAGGAGAGTTTGGCTATGAATGGGACTGGTCCAAAAACTTCAACGATTTTGCAGCAGGAATGGATATCGATTTTAAGAGAGGATTGTGGTATGGCCTCTTCTCTCCAACACCTGTTACACCGATGAGCTGGTGGTGGGAGTTCTTTGACAACCGGGGAACCAATGCCTATTTCCGCGGTGTCCGGGAGATCAGTGACCGGATGTTGTCTGCCGGAAAAGGCTCCTTTGTTCCCTTATCTGTCGATGCCCCCGGTATAGAATCTTTCGCTGTCCGGTGCGGAGAGGAGATATACCTCTATCTGTTCAATCCGGTGGATGCTGTTTTTCTCTCAGATGTGACCCTCTCCGGTGGGAATCAAAAATACAACGTGCAAAGTTTTGAACCTACCTATCGGATCTATACGGAGCTACCGGCAGTGTCTTCTGTCTCGGGACAGATCGTTCTTCCAAAGATCCCTGTGGCGTCCATGAAAGAAAAAGTGTTGATCCTGACTCCTTATTGAAATTTTTCGGAACCGAGACAGGTGTTTTACCAATGTCGATTGTCGTCAGCGGGGATTATTAATCCCCTTCGACCAGGGAGGCCTGTTTATCCCTTAGCGTATGAAAGATCAGCTCTCATTTCTCCCCTTTCAAGAGGGAAAATAAAGATCATAAAAATGTTTTATCTCACAGTTAATTTGATTTTTTCTGTTCATCCTTCATTTTTAGAAAGTAATAGCTTGATAATTAGGTTTATAGATGAAGTGAAAAGGTGAATGATATACCTTTTTAATCATTCACTTCATTCACCAGATCCTTCACTCTGTTTGTTGTCTTTTTATTTTTATATCTATTTCAGTATTTAATAATCAAGTAGTTATATGGATAAGTCTGTAGGTTCCCCGCATAAGCGGGAATCGCAGAGCTTATCAACTTTCCTTATAGAAATTATCCCGGATTCAATAGATTAGTATGGATTTCATGCAGAGAGGTTAGGTTAAACCCCCGGCATCATAACCCTATGATCCCGGGGGATCACCCTTAATCTCCCGGGGTCACAACCTTGCACTGCCGGCAGTATGACCTTTCCTCTATGCTATTAAAGGAAAAGATCTGTTTGCTTCCCTCACAAGCCCCCTGCATTTCTCAGGGAATCTCCCTGCATATAATTAAATGCCCCTCTTAAAGACTACTCTGTATACTCCTCCGGGTTGTAAGAAAAGAGGCGTATACAGAGTAGCTCCGGAGAGGGTGAATGAAGTGAATGAACAAAAAAGGACTTCATTCACCCTTTTTTGTTTTTAAGTGGCTTATTCTTAGTTTGTTATTTGCATGGGTGAAGGGTGAATAGAAAAAATTAAAATAACTGTTAGAATAAAAGTATATGCCAATTGCGGAATCCGCTTTGGGATTATTCATTCCACTGATCCGGTATGGCTCCGTGGCCCCGGGCCCTCATGGGCTGCTGGCCGGTGGGGGCAAGTTCGCCGGTATGGATCTGATATAAGCGCTTGGCTGTTTCCATCATGGCTTCTACCTGGTATTTATAAGGACGGTCTGTGACATCCACCAGGCCGCAGTTATAATTCTCTCCGTCCAGTTGACGTCCGGTCAGGTCCTGGTCGCACCATTGGAAGTAGCCTGTTCCGATTAGTCCCGGGTGTGCATAGGCATGTTCTGTGTAATAGCGATAGGCCACCCCTCTTTCTTGCTGGCTATCTACCTGCCATAAGGATTGTGCCATTCCCCTGTCTGGTGCACCGAAATGATATTCACCAATGATCATCGGCATATCGGTGATCCGTAGGAAACGATCCATCATCGAAGAGCGGGGTTGCAGGTCATAACAATTGAAGCTGAACACGTCAAATGCCCGTTGGCAGATCATCAGTAATTCTTCATCCAGTTCATCAATGTCTCCAAAACGAATCCCTAAATTCAAATGGTTGGGATCATACTTTTTTAATGTTTTTTTGACCGTTTGCAGGAAGCTTTCAAAAGTGGTGTAGATAAATTCAATCCGTCGTTCCGGGGTGTCTCCTGTTGCCAGAAACGTTTGCAATTCGGTTTTGAGCGGACGGTCTTTTCCTTCCAGAATGATGTCACAAAGACGGGATTCCTGATTCAGCCAGGCCGGTTCATTTCCTACAAAATATCCGATCAGCCAGGGATTATCCTTATAAGGCTCCACAAAGTTCCGGATGGATTCGTTGATTTTTGTAGCCACAGCCGGATCGTAGATATCTGCTTATCCCATCAGTCCGGCTTCCAT
>JAJQEE010000006.1:0-49427 GCA_021201865.1 Tannerellaceae bacterium
ACATTATGATGGGAGTATTGTCTCTTACAGCAATGAAGTAAAAAAGAATGTATTAGGATTTTCTGCTAAAGACCTGTAAACCTATGGGGCTGTCAGCCAACAGGTCGTTGAACAAATGGTAAAAGGAGCGATCCGCGTATTAGGTTGTGATTGTGCTATGGCTACTTCCGGAATTGCCGGTCCGGATGGAGGGACCCCGGATAAACCGGTGGGAACGATATGGGTTGCCGCCGCGGTAAAAGACAGAGTACTCTCTGAATGTTTCCATTTTGGAAAAGTACGTGAACAAAACATGCTCCGTACCACAAATGCAGCCTTTTTGATGTTACTGAAGATGTTATAATCTGTGTTCTGAAAATATACGCCTTTAAAAATCATACCATAGGCTATTATTTCGGTAAATTACCCGGTAACTTTTTCACTGAAAACATAGCAAGAACAGACAACAGAGATCAGAAATAGAATCTCTATCTTTGTCCATATTAAATAAACTGTCTTTCAAACGGAAAGAGGAGAAGATGCAAACAACTATTTTAATTTTCAGAACTTCCATTTCCGGGAAACAGGATCTGAAACGGATAGAAGAACTTTTATCCTGCTATCCCCAAATTCATCAGTGGAGTGTAGATATGGAAGATTGGGAGAAGGTTCTCCGGATAGAAGGAGAAGAGATGAACGCCGGGGATCTCTGTTCCGGATTAAAAAACATAGGTATTCAGGCAAGTGAGTTAGAATAATTAGGATTAAAATAAAAAGTGGAGATGGAAAAAGCGTTTGTACATGTAATGACAGAAATTCGACAGGTTATATCTGAATGGCAGGAAAAATTGATTGGATTAGACCAAGAGGTCATTACCAACCGGCGTAATCAACAAAATCGCACAATCAAACAGATCCTGGGACATTTGATTGACTCGGCTACCAATAATCACCAGCGTATGGTACGGTTACAATACAACCAACCACTGATTTTTCCGGACTATACACAAGATAACGACCTCTGGATCGCACTTCAGGATTATCAACACGCAGACTGGAACCATTTAGTTCAATTATGGAAGTTCTATAATCTGCACATAATCCAGGTGATCCGTTCAGTCAACCCGGACACGCTATCCAATTACTGGACAGACAGCCAGGGCAACCGGGTAACACTACAAGCAATGATCGAAGGTTACATAAGCCATCTGTATCTTCACATGGATCAAATCAGGGAATTGATAGAATCTTAATCTCAGGAAGTCATCCAACAAAAATCCCCGTTTTGAAGACGGGGATTTGGTATGTTTTATTGTTTACCTTGTGTGGTAACTTCTTTATTTACTTTTTTGACAAGTCCCTGAAGCACATTCCCCGGTCCTAATTCAATAAAGTGATCAGCCCCATCTGCGATCATGTTTTCTGCAGATTGTGTCCAGCGTACAGGCGCTGTTAACTGGGCAACCAGATTGGTTTTAATCGTTTCCGGATCAGTGGCCGGTGCTGCATTTACATTTTGGTAAACAGGACAAACCGACTGATTGAAATTCGTATTCTTTATCGCCTCGGCCAGTTCAGCCCGGGCAGGTTCCATCAACGGAGAGTGGAATGCACCTCCCACCTTCAATTTCAAAGCCCGTTTGGCACCTGCAGCTAATAGCTTCTCACAGGCCTGTTCAATCCCCGGAATAGAACCGGAAATAACGATCTGTCCCGGACAGTTGTAGTTAGCAGGTACTACGACCTCATCTGTGATCTCCCCACAGATCTGTTCTACTGTCGCATCCGGTAAACCTAATACGGCAGCCATCGTGGAAGGAGTGGCTTCGCATGCCTTTTGCATTGCTAATGCCCGTTTGTAAACCAATTGAAGACCATCTTCAAAAGAAAGAGCACCTGCTGCTACCAAAGTAGAAAACTCTCCCAACGAATGTCCGGCAACCATATCCGGTTGGAAGTCTTCTCCTAAAATCCTGGCAAGAATTACAGAATGGAGAAATATAGCAGGTTGGGTCACTTTAGTCTGTTTCAGGTCTTCATCTGTTCCTTCAAACATCAGGTCAGTAATACGGAAGCCCAGGATCTCGTTTGCTTTTTCAAACAGTTCTTTGGCTAACGGATTGTTCTCATACAAGTCTTTGCCCATTCCTACAAACTGGGCTCCCTGACCGGGAAATACGTACGCTTTCATTTTTTCTAATGTTTTTCTAATTTCAGTTTTTTAAGACGCTGCAAAGGTAATAATTTTGGAATATTAAGGGGACTATTGATTACAAATTGTATCTTTGTGGCACAATAACCCCGGTTATTGGATGAGAATTGATAGTCAGGTGGTGGGAAGTTAAAGTCGTGAAGGAACAGAAAATTCCTTTGGCCTCTTTCCCTATTTTAACTAATAATTCAAATTAAACAAATAACTAAATAAATAATATCATGAATCAATTACTATTTTTAGGAAACCTGGGAACAGGTGAGATCGTTATTATCGCTATCGTTGTATTACTGCTTTTCGGTGGTAAAAAAATACCTGAACTGATGAAAGGAATCGGTAAAGGGGTGAAAAACTTCAAGGATGGTGTTAAAGGTTTGGAAGACGATATTAAATTAGACGACGACTCTGATAAGAAATAAAGAAGATGCAACAAGATGAAATGTCATTCTGGGATCACCTGGAAGAACTTCGTTGGACTTTATTTCGCTCAATTTTAGCGCTCTTTGTTTTTGCTATAGTAGGCTTTGCCTTCATGCCATACCTATTTGATAACGTGGTCATGGCGCCTTGTCGTGCTGATTTTGTCACATTCCGTGCAATGTGCAAAGTTACGTCGATGATCCCTTTCTTCCCTGACTTTTGTGACGATACATACCATGTAAATATCGTAAACATAAAGCTGGCCACTCAGTTCTTCACGCACATGACCACCTCATTCTGGCTGGCATTGCTGCTGACTTTTCCTTATCTGATGTTTGAGATCTGGAGATTTGTAGCACCTGCGTTGTATGAAAATGAGAAGAGGAATGTACGCTGGGTATTCTTTTTCGGAACGATCATGTTCTTTATCGGATGCTCAGTAGGATATCTCATGGTATTTCCCATGACCCTCCGTTTTTTGGCCACTTACCAGTTAAGTGACGCGATTACAGAACAGGTGTCGTTGGAATCCTATATGGATAACTTTTTAATGCTTATCTTTGTGATGGGTGTTGTGTTTGAAATGCCATTAGTTTCCTGGTTATTGTCTAAGCTGGGATTGATCAACAGATCGTTGTTCCACCAGTACAGACGGCATGCTATAGTATTCTTATTGGTAGCAGCGGCCTTCATCACACCAAGTGGTGATCCGTTCACTTTGGGAATTGTATTCTTCCCGCTTTACGGCTTATTCGAACTGAGTGCGTTCTTTGTAAAGAAAGCACCGGTAGAAACAGACGAGAATGATGAAGAGGACGAAGATGAATAAAGCGAAAAAAGTTTGATACATAATTAAAACGTAATAAACAAAGGGGTGCTCCATTTAATTGTTGCGCCCCTTTTTATCTTAACTCAAAACAGATTTCTAACATGAATTATTCTTACGCAGTAGCAGCAGCCTTGTTTGCTATGGTAGCTTGCTCTCCAGTTGAGAAACAAGGGGATGCAAAGGATTTAACCCAGTACGTTAACACCTTGATTGGGACCGATTTTACCGGTAATACCTATCCGGGAGCGCAGGCTCCATTTGGGATGGTACAATTAAGCCCGGACAATGGATTGCCGGGATGGGACCGTATCTCCGGATATTTCTATCCCGACTCAACAATCGCTGGATTTAGTCATACACATCTTTCCGGAACCGGAGCAGGGGATCTCTATGACATTTCTTTTATGCCGGTAACGCACCCTTACAAAGAAGCGGACGCTCCTCTGGGCATTCACTCTTTGTTTTCTCATACGAATGAAACAGCTACTGCGGGATATTATCAGGTGTATCTGACAGATTATAATATTAATGTAGAACTCACTGCAACTGAACGCTGCGGTGTGCAACGCTACACTTTTCCACAAGCGGATGCTTCCGTCTTTCTCGATCTGAAAAAAGCAATGAACTGGGACTTTACCAACGATTCTTATATGGAGGTAGTGGATGATACGACGATCCGTGGGTATCGTTACTCGGACGGATGGGCACGGGACCAGCGAATCTATTTCCAAACCCGTTTTTCCAAACCGTTCCACTCCTATGAGTTGGATACAACTGCCATTATGGTAAAAGGCCAGCGGAAAGGTACTGCCTATATAGCCCGTTTCGACTTCCGGACGGAAGAAGGAGAGCAGATCATCCTGAGTACCGGTATTTCCGGAGTCAGTATGGAAGGAGCCGCATTAAACCTGACAACGGAAGTTCCGGATAATGAATTCGACACCTACCGTGAGAAAGCACGGGATATGTGGAATGAACAATTGGCTAAAATTGAAGTAAAGAGTGAAAATAAAGATAACCTCATAAATTTCTATACGGCGATGTACCATTCCATGATTGCTCCGACTATTTACAGTGATGTGGATGGATCTTACTACGGACCGGATAAGCAGGTACATAAAACAACCGGCTGGGTGAATTATTCTACTTTCTCTTTATGGGATACTTATCGCGCGGCACATCCCTTGTTTACCTACACAGAGCCGGAAAAAACAAACGACATGATTGAGTCTTTTCTTGCTTTTTATGACCAGAACGGACGCCTGCCGGTTTGGAATTTCTACGCGAGCGAAACAGATATGATGATTGGTTACCATTCCGTACCCATTATTGTAGACGCTTATCTGAAAGGAGTAGGTAACTTTGATGCAAAAAGGGCCTTAGAAGCCTGTGTAGTGACAGCTAATATAGATGACTACCGTGCTATCGGATTATATAAAAAATTAGGCTATGTGCCTTATAATAAAGAAGAAGAATCCGTATCTAAAACGCTGGAATACGCATATGATGATTATTGTATTGCTTTGATGGCTCAAAAAATGGGAGAGAATGGAATTGCGGAAGAATTCTTTAAACGTTCTCAATTCTACCGGAATCTTTACAACCCGGAAACCTCTTTCATGCAACCGCGGGACGATAAAGGAAACTTTATTTCCGGTTTTGACGCAAAGGATTACACAGAACATATTACAGAGAGCAATGCATGGCAATACTTTTGGTATGTCCCTCAGGATATCCCCGGACTGATTGAACTGACCGGCGGTAAAGAACGATTTGCCGAAAAACTGGACAGTATGTTCACCTATGCACCGGATGCCCTGGACGAACTACCGATTTTCAGTACAGGAATGATCGGACAGTATGCGCAGGGAAATGAGCCGAGCCACCACGTGATCTATCTGTATAATGAGGTGGGGCAACCCTGGAAAACCCAGCAATACGTATCACAGGTGCTAAATGAACTCTACCTGAATTCTCCGGCAAGTCTATGCGGGAATGAAGATTGCGGACAGATGTCAGCCTGGTATATTTTCAGTTCGATGGGCTTCTACCCGGTAGATCCGGTCAGTGGAAAGTATGAGATCGGATCTCCTTTATTCCCGGAAGTGAAAATGAATCTGGCGAATGGGAAGACATTCACCGTACTGGCTCCGGGAGCAAGCCGGGAAAACAAATATATTCAGTCTGTCAAACTGAATGGAGCTCCTTATGACAAGAGCTATGTAACCCATGAACAGATTATGAATGGTGATACTTTCGAATTTGAAATGGGAAGCCAGCCCGGTCCGGTTTGGTATAAAAACTGATAAATCCTTTTTGAAAGATATTTCTTTATAGTTGCCGTACTGAGATCAGTGCGGCAACTGTTGTAAATAGACTTCGACGAAGCAGGTTCTTAATCTTCCAGATAATAGTCTACCGTGGTTACTACCCGGATCGTTTTGATATAGGGAGTATTGGCATCCCGGTCGTTGATAGAGAACTGGCCCTGGTTAGCGCGTTTGATCTTCCCTAATTTACTGTTGGAATCAACGGCAAATTTCTCCGCTGCATTGCGGGCATTTTTAGTTGCTTCTTCAATCATTTGAGGTTTGACCTCGTTAAGCTTTGTAAAATCATACGCGATATTGTATCTGTAATCACCAGTGGTGATCGCAATTCCCTGCTTAAGCAATTCGTTCTGTTCGGTAATGATCGCCCGTATTTTATCCACATTTTCAGAGGTAACAGTAATCACAGAAGTGATATTATAACGATAGGGAACATTGTCCATACGATATCTTTCCGCCTGCATATCAATGATCTCAGGAGCACTTACAGAGATTTCTTCATCTGTTACATGTTTTGACTTCAGGAACTCAATGATCGCTGAATTTTTCTGATTAATATTATTATATAACGTATTCAGGTCATTCCCAATATCTTTAAACATAAGAGGCCAGGTGACTTTATCTGCCGGAAATTCCATTTCTGCTAATCCTTTGACACTTACTACCCGGTCTTTTTCCTTAAAAGTAGTGATCCCATTCCTGATCGTCAATCCAAGGATAATAAATCCTATGGCTAAGATGGTTGCTTCTATAACACGGTTATTCATATTTGTTTTGTTTAGTGCGTTGATATAAGACAAATATACTTATTAATTCAATAGAAACCTCTTTATCATCTATTTAGTTACATTTTTTGTGGATAGAGTAAAAAAACGAAAAGAACGGATAAAAAAGAAAATTTCTGACGAACAACATAGAGTGTGTAAACTACTATTAATTTATTTATTGTATCTTCGCTGTGCTATTAATCTTATTTTAAATCATATATCATGAGAAAAACCTATCATCTAATCACTTTTCTTTTCCTGAGTTTTGTTTGTTTATACGCACAGACCACCCGTGAAGAAGTCTATCAAACCATAGAAAAGACCGGTGGGGTCTATTATGCCTATCCCGCCCATGAAATTACACCGCAAACACCTGCACCCAAAGGATATAAACCTTTTTATATCAGCCATGTCAGCCGTCACGGTTCCCGTTATCTGATCGATGACGAAAGTTATCAAAAACCTTTGAAACTGCTGGCGGATGCAGATAAAGCCAATGCACTCACTCCATTAGGAAAGGATGTATATGCACGTTTACAGAAAGTCTGGGAAGAAGCGGAAGGACGGGGAGGGGATCTTTCTCCATTAGGTGTTCGTGAACAGAGAGGAATTGCCGAACGTATGTATACCTCTTTTCCGGAAGTATTTGCAGGAAACGCACCTATTTCCGCACGTTCCACATTAGTAGTCAGATGTGTGTTAAGTATGGATGCTTTCTGTGAACGGCTGAAAGAACTGAATCCATCTTTGCAAACGACCCGTGAAGCCAGTAACAGATATATGCCATACCTGAATAATCACACGGAAGCTGCACTTGAATTCCGGAGATCTCCGGATACCTGGCGTGAGCAATATCGCAAATTTGAAGAGGAGCATGTAAAACCGGATCGCTTAGTCTCTTTGATCTTTTCCGATCAGGACTTTATCACGAAAAGAGTGAATCCTAAATCTTTTATGTGGTCTATGTTCAATATAGCCAATAACACGCAGAATATGGAAACAGATGTCTGTTTATATGACCTGTTCGAGAAGGAGGAACTTTTCGATTTGTTTCAGTGTGTGAATTATTCCGTATATGTACAGGACGCCAACGCTGCGTTAAATGGTGGTATCATGATGGAGAATGCCAAACCATTTGTCAAAAATATAATAGATAGTGCCAATGAAGCAATCGCTTCCGGTAAAAATAGTGCTACCCTGCGTTTTGCTCACGATGGGAACCTCATCCCTTTAGCCCTGTTAATGCATCTGGATGGCTGTTACAATAGTGTGGCCGATCCGGCTGATTTTTATAAAGCATTCAGTACCTTCAAAGTCGCTCCAATGGCCGGAAATATCCAGATAATCTTCTTCCGTAAAAACGAGTCAGACGACATTCTGGTCAAATTCCTGCATAATGAAAAGGAAACGTTCATACCACCTGTTGAAAGTGATATATTACCTTATTATCACTGGAAAGATATAGAAAGTTTCTACACTCAATTACTGCATACTTCTTTCGGAAACTAATATGAAATAAAGGGGGTGTCCCAAAAGTAAAACAAGAAAATTAAAAAGTTACGATTTATATTCAAGCCCTCCGGGCTTACAAGCTGTAACTTTGTCAAAGAGCATATACACTTTTAGAATACCCTCTTTCTTATATCGCAGACTCCTTTTTTCTTTGTATCTTTACACCAAAGAAAAAGATTTATGGCTAAAGCAAAGACAGTATATGTCTGTTCCAGTTGTGGAGCAGACTCCCCCAAGTGGCAGGGTAAATGCCCGAATTGTGGTGAATGGAACACCTATGTAGAAGAACTGATCAAAAAAGACACGTCAGCGAAACTATCTCTTCCCGGTTTAGTAAATGATGAAAAAGCAAAACCTATTTTACTGCGGGATATTACAGCAGAAGAAGAGACCCGGATTGATTTGCAGAATGAAGAGTTAAACCGGGTTTTAGGTGGAGGATTAGTAAAAGGTTCTTTGGTCCTGATCGGAGGAGAACCGGGGATTGGGAAATCCACCCTCGTGTTGCAGACTGTTTTGAATCTAAAAGGGCTCCGTACCTTATATGTTTCCGGAGAAGAGAGCAGCCGGCAGTTAAAATTACGGGCAGATCGTTTATCAAATGAAAGTTCAGATTGCTTTATTCTGTGTGAAACTAATCTGGAACAGATTTTTGTGCAGGCTCAGAATGTAAAACCGGAGTTGATGATCATCGATTCTGTCCAGACTATTTTTACGGAGATGGTAGAATCTTCTCCCGGAAGTGTTTCCCAGGTGCGGGAATGTAGCGCTATGATCCTGAAATATGCCAAAGAGAGTGGAGTACCGGTACTGTTGATTGGTCATATTAATAAAGAGGGAAGTATCGCAGGTCCTAAAGTATTGGAGCATATTGTGGATACTGTTCTACAGTTTGAAGGGGATCAACATTACATGTACCGCATACTCCGTAGTATCAAGAACCGTTTCGGCAGTACAGCCGAACTGGGAATCTATGAAATGAGACAGGAAGGGTTACGTGAAGTAAGCAATCCTTCTGAACTTTTGCTCACTCAGAACCACGAAGGATTAAGCGGCGTGGCTATTGCCGCGGCAGTGGAAGGAATCCGTCCTTTTCTAATTGAAACGCAGGCTTTGGTAAGCACAGCCGTGTATGGTACCCCTCAGCGAAGTGCAACCGGTTTTGATTTGCGTCGTATGAGTATGTTATTAGCTGTACTGGAGAAGCGGGCCGGATTCAAATTGGTTCAGAAAGATGTATTCCTGAATATAGCAGGAGGATTGAAAGTGAATGATCCGGCTATTGACCTGGCAGTCATCAGTTCCGTACTTTCCTCCAGTCTCGATATCTCTATTGAACAGGGAACCTGTATGGCAGGCGAAGTAGGTCTTTCCGGAGAGATCCGTCCGGTTAACCGGATAGAGCAACGGATTGCCGAGGCAGAAAAGTTAGGATTTAACCGGATTCTGATCCCTCACAATAATTTGAAAGGGTTTGACATGTCTAAATGTAAGATCCGGATCATCCAGGTACGAAAAGTAGAAGAAGCTTTCCGCCATCTGTTCGGTTAATGATTCTCATCTATCCTATATTCATTATTTTCCGATTACTTATTTTATACACATGATAAAAGAAATCCAACTTCGTCTTCTTCCACAGGAAGCAGCCAGTGAACAATCCCTGAAGCAAGTGGCTGCAAGGGAGACAGGTGAGAATAGTCTGAATATACAGGCGGTTCGTGTATTGAAACGTTCGATCGATGCCCGGCAACGTACGGTGTATGTAAATATAAAACTACGTGTTTTTATAAACGAGGAACCGGAAGAGCAGGAATATACTCCTGTATCTTATCCGGATGTCTCCGCCGGCAGGACTGTGATAGTCGTGGGAGCGGGTCCCGGAGGTTTGTTCGCCGCTCTTCGCCTGATAGAATCAGGCCTCCGTCCGGTTGTGATCGAACGGGGAAAGAATGTGCATGACCGCAAAAAGGATATTGCTCTGATCAGCCGGGAACATCAGGTGAATAGCGAATCCAACTATAGCTTTGGAGAAGGAGGAGCAGGGGCCTATTCGGATGGTAAGTTATATACCCGGAGCAAAAAGCGCGGTTCCGTAGATAAGATCCTTCAGGTATTATGCCAACATGGAGCCAGTACTACGATATTGGCAGATGCCCATCCCCACATAGGAACTGATAAACTACCCCGTGTCATAGAAAATATCCGGGAACAGATCAAACGAAGTGGTGGAGAAGTACATTTTGAGACTCGTATGGAGTCGCTGATCACACAAAATGGTGAGGTAGCAGGCATTCAGACGCATACCGGAAAGGAATTCATGGGTCCGGTCATATTAGCAACCGGACATTCTGCAAGGGATGTATATTACTATCTTCATAACCAAAAGATACCTATTGAAGCAAAAGGAATTGCTGTAGGTGTACGTCTGGAACATCCACAGGAATTAATAGATCAGATCCAATATCATACGAAAGACGGAAGAGGTGAATATCTCCCGGCCGCTGAATATAGTTTTGTCACTCAGGCAAACGGGAGAGGGGTTTATTCTTTCTGTATGTGTCCAGGAGGATTTGTCGTTCCGGCTGCCAGTGGACCTAAACAGGTGGTGGTAAATGGAATGTCTCCTTCCAATCGTGGGTCCCAATGGGCAAATTCCGGTATGGTAGTAGAAATACACCCGGAAGATTTTCCGGAATTTGCTGTTCATAAAGAACTGGCGCTGATGAAATTCCAGGAGCAGTTGGAAGAACATTCCTGGCTTAACGGAGGAATGAAACAGGTCGCTCCTGCTCAACGAATGAATGATTTCGTACAGAAAAAGAACTCTTCCGATCTGGCTTCTTCTTCTTATACTCCCGGATTGTTAGCTTCACCACTCCATTTCTGGATGCCGGAATTTATTACTTCCCGTCTCCGGGATGGATTCCGGGCATTTGGAAACAGATCCAAAGGTTTCCTGACGAACGAAGCAACCCTGATAGGAGTGGAAACCCGTACATCCGCCCCCGTACGGATTCTGCGTGACCGGGAAAGCCTGCAACATATTACGATGAAGGGGCTTTTCCCTTGTGGAGAAGGAGCCGGATATGCCGGAGGAATTGTTTCCGCTGCTATAGACGGGGAACGGTGTGCGGAAGGAGTGGTGATGATCTATAAATGAAACGATCCCTAATAGGGCTAAGATCTCTTTCGACAAAAATTAATTTGTCTGAAAGCAACCTCTCTACTACATAAAATTTGTCGATTTCATCTCTCATCTCTAATATTCGCGTCTATCTTTTTAAAATACAATCATTTAAAGCATTAGAGATGCAAAAAAGCATCTCTAATGATCTCTCATCTCTCATGCGGCCTACCCACTAAATCGTACTATTACAAAAGTACTAACTTTAGTCGAAGGGGATCATAGATCAGGGGTGGTCGGAAAATTTACAATGTAGATATATAACTGAACCTGAGCATTCTTATTCCCTTCTCGAGAGGGGAGTTAAATTTCCTATTTTTCCGGTGGTTAAAGATGAAATAAAATCTTCCGACCAGGAATGATTTCGTGTTCCCCGCCTGCGTGGGGAACAGCGGGAGTGATTGGGAATGTTTCTAAGATAGTTCTTCTATTAATGTAATCCGTTCAAAGGAAAAAGTGGTGTCGTTTTTCTGGATATATTCCAGTATTTCTTTTGCTCTTTGGTGAATCTCTCTTTGTTTTTCAGGATATAGATAGCCTTCTTCTATCAATGTTTTGGCGGCGATCTCCATCCGTTGCAAACCTGCCTGGTCTTCTCCCTCGAGGAAATGACGGATATCTTCGAGGGAAGTCGTCATCAGAAAACTGTTGTCAATTTTTAGTTCTCCATAGATGACCTGAATGACCTGTAACTTTTGGGCAGGAGGGGCTGTGTTACGATCTGCTACTAACTGTGCGATCATTTTTCCCATTTCTTCTATGAATATCAAGATAAGATCCCGTTTTAGCATAGCTTCTTATTGAATAGTTACACTCACAATACGAATATCTTTTTTAGGCCGGTCGTACCGGTCTTTCTCCTGCCCGGCGATCAGGTCTAAAATATCAAATCCCTCTGTGAGCTCTCCGAAAATGGTGTACGTCCCATCCAGATGATGGCATCCACCGATTGTCGTATACGCTTCCCGTTGTTCAGGGGTAAAGAACAGGTGGCCGGGAGTGGAGCGGATCACGGAGTCTACTTTTTCATTAATGACCGCTACCCGTTTGTTATATTCCCGTGGATTTTCTCCTTTGAGGATCTGGATTTCCGTTTTAACCGGGTCGTAAAATTCAGCCATGGCTTTGCGGCGGATCGGTTGATTCTGAATCCGTTCGAGCGTGTCCAATTCTCCATGCGTATAGGTTTTCCCATGCACAATAAAGAACTGGGACATGTCGGATTTCTTTTGCGGATTCACATCATCATTCTGGCGGGGAGCAGCCAGGGCCCCTTTTTTATGGAAATAGTGCGCTTTTAATTCCGGTGGTATTTCTGATTTAGGATCACCAAATCCACACCTGGCTCCCGGAGGCGCATTTTTTGAATCCGGTGCGCCACCTTGTATCATAAATTCTTTGATCACCCGGGTAAAAAGTGTTCCGTTAAACTCACCATTAGCCGCACGGGTAATAAAGGTTTGGGTATGATTGGGTACGTCCGGATATAAACGGGCTTTCAGGGTACCTACATTGGTCCGGATCACGACTGTTTTTTCCTGTGCCTGCATGCCAGACAGAAAAAACAGTGCACTTATGAATATTATCAGGAGTTTATTTCTCATCTTATCACATTTTCTCCTGTAAAGGTAATAAAAAATCTTTTTGAAGAAAGAAAGCGAATTTTAAAGGTGATTCCTTATCTTTACCGGATATCATTCATTTATTAACCCATCAGACTATGGCAGAAAAAACCTCTTATATTGGAGTTGATTTAGGTGGCACAAATATGCGTGCCGGAAAAGTAACGGATATGGAATTAATTTCCCTCAGCGAAATGCCAACCCCCAAAAATCCCCGGAACCGTAAGGAAACATTAGATAAACTGATCGAACTGATCGCTTCCGTTATGGATGAAACTGTAAAAGGGATCGGTATTGGTGTGCCCAGTGTGGTAGACAGGAAAAAGGGAATTGTATATCATGTGATCAACATACCCTACTGGGATGAAGTCCACTTGAAAGAGATACTCCAGGATCAGTTTGGTATACCTGTATTTGTAGACAATGATGCCAACTGTTTTGCTTTAGGAGAAAAATACTTTGGAGAAGGGAAGGAGTATGAAAATTTTGTAGGCCTGACCATTGGAACCGGTCTGGGAGGAGGTATTATCCAGAAAGGAGCTCTGCTGGCTGATTCGAACTGTGGTTCCGGAGAGTTCGGGATGTTACCTTATAAAGAAGATGTGTTGGAGTATTATTGCAGTGGCTCTTACTTCCTGAACATCTGGGGAGTGGAGGGGAAAGAAATGTATAGACGGGCACTTGACAAAGATCCGCAGGCGCTCGAAGCCTATGAGGAGTTGGGAACGCATTTAGCGGCTGCTGTGAAAATGGTTATCCTGACAGTTGATCCGGAAATGATTGTTTTCGGAGGGTCTGTAGCATCCGCTCACCCTTTATTTGAGAAAAGCCTTCATGAGAATTTAAAGGACTTCGCGTATCCTAATTCTATCAAACGATTAAAAATTGCTTATTCTACTCTACAGAATTCAGGCATATTAGGAGCCGCTTCCCTATGTTACCAGTAATTTCTCCCATCCCATGAATCATTAGGTGCAAACAAACTATCCGTAGGGTGTACAGGGTAGACCGATAAGGTAGGCACCTTATGGGTAAAAAGGTAGGCATGAACCGACCGTAGGGTGTAGAGGGTACGGATAGTTTGTCCGTACTTAGTTATTTTCTTCTGCCGGGAAACCTGGGAAGAGTACCTTATGGATCTCATACACAACGGTAAAGTGAATACCTGATGGGGAATTTACCTGAAAATGAATACCGGGTGAATACCTTAACACTTCAGGTATTCACCTTTACAAGCAGATATACAGTCAATTGCGTAAAAGGTGAATAGGTGAATACCTAAAAAAATTTACAGGGAGAAAAAGAATAAATACAAACAGGAGATCTGTTTTCAAAAACAACGGATATAACCAATCGAATAGGATTCATACAGGCGGTCTCTCATCCCATGGTCATACCGGAGGGAAAGGATATTTTTCCGGTATTCATATCTCAGGTCATTCCGCAGGATGAGGGGTTTATCTCCGTTATTTTCATATCCTTTGAAACCGGAGAAGTCCGAAGAGAGAGTGAAATTATAATAGGTTCCCGTAAATCCCACTCCGAAAGAAAAGGCATCATTCTGGCGATGTACCATGTCATTTGTCATCCAGCAGTAAAATCCGATCATCGCCTGCATCCGGAAGGATGCGTTGTTTTCTTCATTTGTGTACAGATTTTTTCCCGCGGTCAGATCAAACCAATAAGAGGCTGCATCCGTAAAACGGGCATCACACAGACGTCCTCCACTGGCTGTTTTCAGATTGGCACTGACCAGGGCATCCACCCATTTTTCACTTTTCAATACCTGGAAATAAGAACTTACTATGACATCTCCGTGATAGCTGACAGGGCTTTCCAACTCCACTGCGGAACGTTCATCCCGTGTTTCCGGAGTCATTTTGTATTTCTCCTTATATAGAAAATGAACTTCCACACCTGCTTTGCCTTTGATGAGCGGAAGCAGGAAACGTGTATTAATATCTCTTGTTTTATCTCCGGAATAGTAATGATATTCTCCTCTGATCTCGACTTCAAAACGTTCGGGAGCCTGTGCCGTACGGAGAATAGGGATAGGGAATGCACTGGGGCCGAAATAACGGGGAGAGTAAATAAGCCCTTCCGCTTTATCCCGCCAATCTTCATCGGCTCTGGTGGGTGAAATGATAAAAAAAACATATAAATGAAATCAAAAAGAGCCGGATAAATGTTATCATGAATAAATATCAGTTTAATAAAAATCGTGCAAAAGTATATAATTCAAATGGATTTATTACATTTGACGATAGAATATTGTAAATTAATAAAATATGAAGTATCAAATTCTTAAAAAGCTGTCTCTTTTATTAACAGCATTTTTGTTTGTTTGTTCGGTGTCGGCTGTCAAACCTATTAAAACTCTACTGGTTACCGGTCAGAATAACCATAACTGGCAAGTGAGTCACAAAGCTATTAAACAAACTCTTGAGAACTCCGGACTGTTTAAAGTGGATATTTCGAAGTCTCCGGAAAAGGGAAAAGACATGAGTAAGTACGTAGTGGATTTTACTCCTTATGACCTGGTTGTGTTGGATTACAACGGGGATGACTGGCCCGTGGAAACCCAGAACGCATTTGTTGACTATGTAAAAAACGGTGGTGGCGTAGTAGTATACCATGCAGCTAATAATGCGTTTCCGGACTGGAAAGAATATAATGAGATCTGTGCCCTGGGTGGCTGGGAAGGACGAAATGAAAAATCAGGTCCTTACGCTTATTGAAAAGAGGGAAAATTGCAAAAAGATTCTTCACCGGGTATTGGTGGATCCCATGGGGAACAACATGTCTACATATTAAATGGAAGAGGAGAAGATCATCCGATCACAGACGGATTGCCTAATACCTGGTTGCATGTGATTGATGAATTATATGACCGAATGAGAGGACCTGCTAATATTGACGAAATATTATACACGGCCCATTCGGATGTATCTACCGGAGGGTCCGGAAGAGAAGAACCTTTGATGTTTACAGTGAAATATGGAAAAGGACGCGTTTTCCATACCATGTTAGGCCATGCCGGAGAATCTTTACAGGATAATCCGGCGATGCAGTGTACAGGTTTTCAGGTAACCTTATTGAGAGGTGCTGAATGGGCTGCTACAGGCAAAGTCACTCAAAAAGTTCCGGAAGATTTCCCTTCTTCTTCTAAAATGACTATGCGTGCTCAATATAAAGAAGCCAAAGAGAATAAGAAAAAGAAATAAGTTTAATAGCTAAAGGAATCAAGGGGTTAAGTAGATAAAATAAAGTCTTTACTACTTAACCCCTTAACTATGCTCTAAAACATACTTAACGAAATTTTACAAATTCATCCTTGCTTTTGAATAGTGGAATAGTATATTTGATATAAATCTGAAACAATGTTTCAAATATGGAAAACACTATTCCAAATATGGAAAAAGGGGAAGAAAATTACAAAGTTCCTAACTTAGAAAAAGGGATAGCCGTCCTGGAATATCTCTCCCTGCATTCGAATGGAGGAACTTTGCAGGAGATCAAAACGGAGCTGGAGATCTCTCAGACCACCGCCTACCGTATATTGAACACATTGGTCCGGTTGGACTATTTATTATATGATGAAGACTCAAAACGCTATAAACTTTCCCGGAAATTACTGACCTTAGGGTATCGTTCCCTGAATGAACATAATCTGCTGGAAACTGTCTTGCCCCGTTTGCGGGATCTGCGGGACCAGGTGAAAGAGACTGCCTGTTTTGGTGTACTGGGAAGTGAAAAAGGAATTTTCATTGAACAGGCACAAGGGCATCACACGTTCCGGTTTATCCTTTCTCCCGGTAAACCTTTTGAATTGCACTGTTCAGCTCCGGGAAAAGCTATTATGGCATACCTGCCGGATACAGTACGGAACCGTTATCTTTCATATATGGATTTTCCCCGGTACAATTCCCGTACCATCATAGACAAAGACGAATATCTGAAAGAATTAGACAAAGTCCGGACTGTTGGATATGCGATGGATAATGAAGAAGAAATGAGTGGTGTGATCTGTGTAGGAGCACCCATTTTTAATTACACCGGATATCCCTGCGGAGCGATCTGGATCTCCGGTCCGAAGGATCGCCTGACGAAAGAGGTTATTAAATCAGATATTGTATCCATCAAAGAGGTGGCCAGACTGATCTCTGCCGAATTGGGGTACAGTAAAGTACTGAAAACATGATTGAAAAACTATGAAAACACACCCTATTTTTAAAATTCTTGTATTCTTTGCTTTTTGCATGCTCTGTGGAGTTCTGCGGGCAAACCCCATTCCTTTTTTCACGACTGCGATTGTAAAGAATGAGGCAGGGGAGTTGATCCTTGCTCAAAAGGGAACTAAACGCATTGATATATTTTCTCCGGATGGTCAGATTTTACTTCGTTCTTTTCAGGTAGAGGAGACTCCCACCGGATTAGTGGCGGATGGGAACCGGTTGTATGTCACCACTTTTGAAACCCAGGGGAAATTGATTGTTTTGTCTGTGGAAACCGGCGCTGTCGAATGGGCAGTAGCGACCGGTTCGGGTTGCACTTCTCCGTTATTAAGTCCGGACAAGTCCCACTTATATGTATGTAATCAGTTTGCCAATACAGTTTCGGAAATTGATCTGGCAAGTAAGCAGGTGGTCCGGAACGTGAAGGTACTGAGAGAACCTAAATCGGCTGTTTTCAGTCAGGACGGATCGGTTCTTTTCGTAACGAATTTTCTTCCGGCCCAGCGGGCAGATGTAGATGTGGTGGCCTCCTGTGTATCTGTGATCGATATGAAGCACTTCAGGAAGGTAAAAGATATTCAGTTAGCGAATGGAAGTAATGCTTTAAGGGATATGTGTATTACTCCGGATGGGAAATATATATATGTCTCACACAATTTAGGACGGTTTACCGTTCCCACTTCCCAGTTACAACAAGGATGGATGAATACGAGTGCCTTTAGTGTGATTGATGTAGCTTCCCGGGAACATCTTGGAGCAGTGCTGGTGGATGAAGCAGAGAGAGGAGCGGCTGGTATATGGAGTATTGCCTGTGATGAGAACTCCCTCTTTATTACCCACTCGGGAACCCATGAGGTGAGTGTGATAGATCATCAGGCTATGCGGAAAAAGTTTGAAGCTTATCCTCAGAAAGAGAATCTGAATTATGACCTGCAGTTTTTATATGGACTCCGGGAACGGGTGCGTTTGCAGGGAAATGGTCCCCGCTTGATGGTGTATACGGATAATAAATTAGTCATTCCAACCTATTTTGCCGATGTGCTGAACTTTATGGATGTTTCCACATTAGCAGTTACGGGAGTGGAATTAAATCCGGGCCGGATCGAGAGTCCTGAAAATAAAGGGGAGAAGTATTTTAATGATGCGACCAAATGTTTTCAGGAATGGCAAAGCTGCAATGGCTGTCATCCGGGAGATGCCCGTACGGATGGAATGAATTGGGATTTGATGAATGACGGGGTAGGGAATTCAAAGAATTGTAAAAGTCTGTTATATAGCCATGTCACTCCTCCCAGTATGATCTCCGGGATCCGGGAAACAGCCGAAATTGCTGTACGGGCCGGTTATAAACTGATTCAATTTTATGATGTGAATGAAGAGGATGCGATCTGTGTGGATCAGTATCTGAGATCACTCCGGCCGGTTCCCAGTCCTTACTTAGTGAATGGAGAATTGCCTGAGAAAGCCAAAGAGGGCCGGAAGGTGTTTGATAAATTCAAATGTGGTGAATGTCACAGTGGCCCTTACTACACAGATATGAAAATGCACCGGATCGGAGAAGATATTGAATTTGAGAAAGGTTGGGACACGCCTACTCTGATTGAAGTCTGGCGAACAGCCCCTTATCTGTTTGACGGACGTGCCGCAACGATGGAGGAGGTATTTGAAGTCCATAAGCATGGGATTGATAAAAAGATCTCTAAAAAAGAGGTGGAGGCTTTATCGGAATATGTAAACTCTTTATAAGAAAAAACAATGAATTACTGCCATAAAATAAAATATCAGATATATAGTACCAAAAAAGATCTGTTTCCGGTGATGGTAGAGAGATTGCTGGAACAACTTCCGGAAAAGGTAGCGGTGTTGAGATTAGCCTTTTTCGGAATGCCTCCTACGAATGAAGAGTATCTGGTCCGCCGGAAGATATTAAAGGAGAAAGTGCTGCAAAAGTTTGGTGAAGAACAACCGGCTTTGAGTTATGTCTCCCAGCCACCTTTACATGCGTCTCTGATCCTTGAAGCCCATTTTTTAGAGAACAGCGAGGATACGGATGTCATAAAATATAAATCGATAGATGGTTTACCCTATGTCCTATGGGAAAATCCGTATGGACGTTTTCTGTATGCCGGAGGATTCCAGACAGATATTCTGGAGTGGAGCATTGCGAAACAATCTATCGCGGTTTTTGAAAAGATAGAAGCTCTACTGCAAAAGGAAAAATTTCCCATCCATAGTATTATCCGCCAATGGAACTATATCGAACGGATCACTGATTTTGAAGGGGAGAATCAACATTATCAATCCTTCAATAATGCCCGTAGTGATTTTTATGCAAAGGATAACTGGCCGGCGGGCTATCCGGCAGCTACCGGGATCGGAACGAATTTAGGTGGGATCTTAGTGGATATGGATGCGGCTGTTTTTACCTCCGCAGATGCTTTTACAACGCCGATAGATAATAAACTACAGGTAGCCGCACATGCTTATTCGGAGCAGGTACTGGCAGCATCACAGCATAAAAAAGCTACGCCGAAGTTTGAACGGGCTAAAAGTATCACTGCCGGAAAGGACCGGCTTGTCTATATTTCCGGTACGGCTGCAATCCGGGGTGAGGAGAGTCTGACGGGGGTCGGACTCGAAAAACAATTACATATTACGATGGAGAATATCGCTCAGCTTACAGGGAACGCCCATATCTGCATGCTGAGGGTATATCTGAAAGAGAAGGAAGATTATCAACAGTCAAAAGAGTTGATGGATGGTTACTCACTGTCCGTTCCCATATCTTATATGTGGGCAGATGTATGCAGAGATGAATTGTTGATTGAAATAGAAGGGATCGCCTTAGAAAAAGGAGTTCAGTAGACAACGAGTGATAACTTCCTGAATACTTGATTTTATTTAAATAACAATTAATTATATGACGTATGAAAAAAGGATTTTACGCAAAACGTTGGGTTTTGGGAGTGCTTATTGTATGTATGACCGCATGTACAGGGAATTCTTCCTCCGGGGAGAAAACAGGTGAACAACAATCAAATTGTAAAAATAAAAAAGAGATGGCTTATTCTAAAAAGTACACAAACGCAGATTTCTACAAAGATGGGAAATTTGATGAAGAAGCAGGGATGAATGCTTTCAAAGACATGTTTGAGTTTTATGATGTTCCTTTCACTCCTCTGATGGAAAAAGAGATGTGGGTCACTGATTTTGGCCTTGGGGATTTCGAGCATGTAGGTATGGGTGGTATCTTCTGGGTAAATGATGAAGTGCATAGTTATTTTGCTCATGCTATTTATTTGTTACCCAACCAGATGATTCCGGAACATGCGCATGTGAAAACAGCGTTTGCACCTAAATTTGAGTCCTGGATGGTGACGAAAGGATGGGCCTACAATTTCTCTGAAATAGGAGAGGAGACACCGGACGCTCCGGCTCTTCCGGCTTCTCACGGTCCGGTAAAAAGTAAAAATTTTGTGGTACAGCAAGTAGGAGAGGTGATCCATCTGAAAAAAGAGGAATCTTTCCACTTTCTGTTAGCAGGTCCTGAAGGTGCCATCGTGGATGAATGGGCATCTTACCATGATAATGACGGTTTACGTTTCAGTAATCCGGATGCTGCTTTATAAGACTTCATTCCACCTTATAATCTAAGTAATACATGAACAAATTATTCATTTGGTCATCGCTCCTGTTTTCCTGCTTTGTGCTGCAGGCTCCTGCACAAAAGCCAAAGAAAGCAGAGAACTGGATTGATGCCGCTGTTAAACAAAAATCAGAACTCCGCTCCAAACTGGCGGGTTCTGGCATGCCGGTGGTCTCCTCCTTTGTGAAGGCCAAACAGAAAGCGGAACCTATTTCCGCGGATCTGACCGGATTAGAGGAACTGGTACTGATCACCTCAGCCGGACCTGATGGGAATGACTGGGACTGGGGGACCTGGGCCAATGCCAAACTAATCAAAGCAGATGGAAGTTTTGTCTGGCTGGAGGAGCTGGATCCCTATTTCTGGTTTTCCGGATCCGGAAGTATTAGTAAAGAAGGAGATTTATATGGTAATCCGCTAACCATTGGTGGTAAGCCTTATGAGCATAGTGTCCTGTGCCATGCGGATGGTGTGATGATCTATGCTTTAGACGAGGAGTTTGTCCGCTTTGAAGCAGAAGTAGGGTTGGCAGACCAATCGACTGTCGGAAGTGTCTATTTCCGTGTACAGAATGTTTTCCCGAAAGAAGAGGTGGCACAATTAGTGGCTAAGTATCCCAAAGAGATGGGTACTTTTTCAGCCCATGTGGATGCTTTGGAAACCTGGCTATCCTCCACGGATGCTTCCCTGGAAAAAGAGACGATCCTTACCATGACAGCAGGGTTGAAAGACAATAGCTATTTTAAAAACGCTGTCCGGGAAATTGAGAAGGAATCGAATGTGGATACACAGATCCGGAAATATCTGGAACTATATGAAAAGGCATACCACGTATGTGAATTGCAGGCTGACCTGGAATGGCTAAAAGTGGAATCTGTTTCTCTTGCGTTTGATGATATGAAAAAATGAAAGGCTTTGATGCGTCCGTGTATCAGCCTTTGATGGATGAATTGACCCGATTGGTAAAAACCGGTTTCCAGGGCATTTATACCTTAGAGCCTGAAGCGATCGCCCATGCGGAGAAAGCGCTGGCTAACAAACGGACAATTTTATTAGCGAATCCTTATCTGGACGTAGATAAGGTAGTGGCTACCCGTTTCAGGCTGGGTACGAATGCCCGGAAAGCCATGGCTCCGGATCTCGGTACGCAGGCGAATAACTGGAGTAACCAGCAGTCTACTTACCGGACCGGTTTTGACGCGGACATTATTGAATTAAGCAATCTGAGAGACCGCATTCAGGAACGGACTATTTTTAAACCGGAGGGAACGGCTTCTATTGCAGACCTGAAATTACACTGGGATGCCAATAAGCTGATGTTCACTTCCCTGATGCCGGATGAGCGCTGGAACGTATTTGAAGTGCAATTAGACGGATCCGGATATAAACCTCTGGTTGAGACTGTGGAGCCGGACCTGGAATTCTATGACGGAACCTGGTTGCCGGACGGGCGGATCATTGCGAATGCAAATATCGGTTATCAGGGTGTTCCCTGTGTAAGTGGGGATGATCCTGTAGGAAATATGGTTTTATATGATCCGCAGAATAAAAATATGCGCCGTCTGACTTTTGACCAGGATGCTAACTGGAATCCGGTGATCATGCATAACGGCCGTGTGATGTATGTACGCTGGGAGTATACGGATCTGACCCACTATTTTTCCCGTATCGTCATGCATATGAACCCGGATGGTACGGAAAACAAAGCACTGTTCGGAAGTGGTTCCATGTTCCCGAACAGTACATTTGATGTCCAGCCATTACCCGGACATTCTTCCGCCTTTATCGGCGTGATCTCCGGGCATCACGGCATTGCCCGTTCCGGACGCCTGATCCTGTTTGATCCGACCAAAGCACGTAAAGGGGTAGAGGGAATGATCCAGGAAATCCCTTTCCGCAACCGTCCGATCATTCCTGAAATCAAAGATGAGTTGGTCAATGGTGTCTGGCCACAATTTGTGAAACCGGCTCCATTAAATGATAAGTATTTTCTGGTAGCAGGAAAACTGGACCCCAAAGATCTCTGGGGTATCTATCTGGTGGATGTGTATGACAATGTGACCTGCCTGATCAAAGAAGAGGGAGAGGGTTTTATCAGCCCGATTGCCTTGATCCGGAGAGAGACACCTCCGGCTATTCCGGACCGTGTAAATTTAAACGACAAAGAATCAACTGTATTCATACAGGATATTTATGAAGGAGAGGGCTTGCGGGGTGTACCCCGGGGAACGGTTAAATCTCTTCGTATCCATTCCTATGAATATGCCTATCTGAAAACACCTTCTGATCACACTGCGCAAGGTATTCAAAGCGGATGGGATATTAAACGTCTGTTGGGAACTGTTCCGGTGGAAGAGGATGGTTCGGTGATCTTTAAGGTTCCGGCCAATACTCCTATTTCCATCCAACCATTGGACAAAGACGGAGCTGCTGTGCAATGGATGCGGAGCTGGTTTACCGGTATGCCGGGAGAAATTGTTTCCTGCGTAGGTTGCCATGAAGACCAGAACCAGATTCCTATACCTAAGCGTGTGATAGCCTCTCAAAAAGCACCGGTGAATTTAACTCTTCCCGAAGGAGGGATTCGCTCATTCACGTTTGACCTGGAAATGCAGCCTATTTTAGACCGGGCCTGTGTGGCTTGCCATACAGGTGAAGGAAAAGCGTTTGACTTGCGTGGCGGAACAAAGGATGAAAAAGGTTTTGGAACTGCTTATCTGAATTTGCATCCTTATGTACACCGTCAGGGACCGGAAGCGGATATGATCGTTTTACAGCCGTATGAATATCATGCCAATACCAGTGACCTGGTTCGTATCCTGAAAACCGGGCATTACAATGTCAAACTGACGGAGGAGGAATGGAAAGTTTTATATAACTGGATTGATTATAATGTGCCGGATAAAGGCTATTTTGATGCAAACCCGTATGACGGCTTCCCTTATCAGGGATATGACCAGATCGCACGCCGCAGGGAATTGAAGGATAAATATGCCAATGGAGCCGGTGTAGACTGGAAAAAAGAGATCGCTGATTATGCTGCTTATCTAAAAGGAAAAGGGGAGATTAAAGCAGAATATCCGGAGAAGGCAGCTCCCGTAAAAGAGAAAGCGGTGAAAGCAAAAGGATGGCCTTTTGACCAGGAGGCTATCCGTACGATGCTGGCAAATGAAAAAGAAACCCGCAAAGAGATCGTGCTGGCACCGGGAATCCGTATGACCTTTGTCCGGATCCCGGCCGGACAGTTCATCATGGGTAGTGCGAATGGAGCCCCGGATAACAGACCTGCTTTCAAAACAGTGATCCGTAAACCCTTCTGGATGGCTGAGATCGAGGTAACCAATGAACAGTATAACGTCCTGGTTCCTGAACATGACAGCCGGTATGTAGACCAGCATTGGAAAGATCATACCCGCCCGGGTTATGAAGCGAATCTGCCGGAACAACCGGTGATCCGGGTAAGTTATGAAGATGCGATGGCCTATTGCCGGATGCTGAGTGAGCAGACCGGACTGAATATCACCCTACCGACTGAGGCGCAGTGGGAATGGGCCTGCCGTGCCGGTCATGACGGGGATTTCTGGTATGGTAACCTGAATACGGATTTCGGTTCCTATGAAAACCTGGCGGATGCCCAGTTGTTGAAAATGGCGGTAAGTGGTATTGATCCGCAACCGATGAGTGAAGACAACCCATGGTATCCCTATTATAGTTTCCTTCCGAAAGAAGAAAGTGTGGATGACGGGCATATGATCCAGGTGGCTTCCCGGACTTACCAGGCCAATCCGTTCGGATTGCATAGTATGCATGGGAACATTGCCGAGTGGACCCGTTCCGACTATCTTCCGTATCCTTATACGGAGAAAGTTAAAACATCTTCAGATTACAAAGTTGTGCGTGGAGGTTCGTATATTGATCGCCCGAAATTCTCTACTGCGTATGCCCGGAAAGCATATTACCCATGGCAACGCGTTCATAATGTAGGATTTAGAGTAATAATAGAGGACTAATCCCATAAACCGGTACTTAAGTCTCAGGGATTTAGGTACTGGTTTTACACTTAATGAATGTAAAAATGAAAGCAACAATTGAAAGACTTTTCTCTTCTTATGTAACAACGATCGTAGGGCTGATCCTATATGCCTTTTTATTAGGGGCGGCTACTTTTATTGAAAAATATCAGGGCACAGTGATGGCGAAGGCATTGGTTTATTATTCACCTTTGTTTTTCCTGCTTCAATTCCTGATGATCGTTAATTTTGTGGCCTTAATGATCCGGTATCAGTTACTGAAAAAACGTAAGTGGGGATTTCTGGTTTTACATGTTGCTTTTATTATTATCCTGCTGGGAGCTATGGTTTCCCACGTGGTAGGAGAGGAAGGGATCCTGCATCTACGGGAAGGGGAAACCAGTAACCAGTTAGTCGTACAGACTTCCAAAGGCACCCATACCCATACACTTCCGTTTGAAGTGGAACTGATCAAATTTACGATGACCCGTTATCCGGGTTCTTCCAGCCCTTCTTCGTATGAAAGTGATTTGCTGTTTCATGTGGACGGACAGACCCAACGTCATGTGGTTTTCATGAATAATGTGGTCGATATGAAAGGCTATCGTTTTTTTCAGGCTTCTTATGACAGGGATGAAATGGGGACTATTCTATCCGTGAACAGGGACGTGGCGGGAAGGAATATTACTTATACGGGTTACCTGTTACTGGTGGCCGGATTCATTTTATGCCTGACAGGCAGGAATTCCCGTTTCCGTCAATTGGCACGCCAGTTAAAAGAGGTAAGAAATTCCGGGAAAGTCTTAGCCGGGATGGCTTTATTGTTACTTTCCGGACCGGTTTCTGCTCATCCCGGTAATCATATGCCGGTGCTGGAGGCAATCCAGCGCTACCAGGTACATCCGGAACATGCGGCTAAATTCGGCGCATTGCCTATCCAGTCAGGAAGAGGACGCATGATGCCGGTCAATACTTTTTCATCGGAGATCCTGCGTAAACTTCATAAAGCGGATCAGATCGGGAACATGAATTCCGACCAGTTCCTGTTAAGCCTGATCTCCTTACCGGATATGTGGATGCGGGTTCCTTTTATTCGTTATTCAGGGAAAGAAATTGAACTTTATTATGATCTTTCGGCAAATGAGTGTGCCTATATCGAGATGTTCGATAGCAATGGTAACTATAAGTTACAGGAGCGTCTGGAATCTGCATACAATAAAATGCCGGCCCAGCGTAATTCTTTTGATAAGGAGATCATCAAACTGGATGAAAAGATCAATATCCTTTTCCAGCTTTTCAATGGAGGGATGTTAAACCTGTTCCCACTCGAAGGGGATCCGAATGATAAATGGTATGCGCCGGGAGAAGATCTATCCGGGTTTGCCGGACAGGATTCTTTATTTGTTTCCCGTATCATGGAATGGTACGTTACGGAGATACAAAACGGGATGAAGAGTGGGGACTGGTCAAAGGCGGATGAGGTGCTGGGTATGATAGAGACTTACCAGAACGCTAAAAATAAAACCCTTTCCATTGATCCGGAAAAACTGAAAGCGGAGATCCGTTACAATCAACTGGAAGTGTTCCGCTACTGCAAGATCTTTTATCTGATCTTAGGTGGTTTGATGCTGGTATTTTCTTTTGCCTCTTTATTTAAAGAGCGCCGCTGGATCACGTGGGGATTCCGGGTGTTAGGAGCAGGGGTATTTGCCTGTTTCTGTTTCCAGATGTATGGTATGGGTATGCGATGGTATATCGGAGGATATGCCCCGTGGAGTAATTCCTATGAAACGATGGTATATGTTGCCTGGGCGACTGTAACCGGAGGAATCCTGTTTGCCCGTCGCAGTACGATCACTTTTGCTTTGGCAACACTGTTTGCAGGGATTATTTTATTCGTTTCCGGACTCAACTGGATGGATCCTCAGATCAATACGTTAGTACCTGTCCTTAAATCTCCCTGGCTCATGTTTCATGTGGCGGTGATCGTGGCGGCGTATGGCTTCTTCGGAATCAGTTTTCTGATCGGGATCACGAACATGGTCCTGATGATCGTGGGTAGTCAACAAAACAGATCCCTGATCTCCCTGCGGATGAAAGAATTAACCCTGGTGAATGAAATGTCCCTGATCGTTGGTTTGGCTCTCATGACGATTGGTACATTTTTAGGAGCTGTCTGGGCGAATGAATCATGGGGACGTTACTGGGGATGGGATCCGAAGGAAACCTGGGCGTTGATTACGATGATCGTATATGCGATAGTGATCCATTTACGTCTGGCAAGAGGTCTGTATAACCCGTGGATCTTTAATTTCTGTTCCGTGATCGCTTTTGCCTCGGTCATTATGACCTTCTTTGGTGTAAATTACTTCCTGAGTGGTATGCATTCTTATGGTCAGAATGATAATGCAGGCAAGATCCTGATGGTGATGTATCTGGCGATTGCGATCGTAGCAGTGTTGGGTATAATTTCTTATAGAAAATTTATGAAAAATACAATCTTAAAAAACGAATAGTATGAGAACATTTTGTCACGTAGGGATCCCTACTTCAGAAAAGAAAGAAGGAGCCATGTATAATGAACCTTTAGGGGTCTGGATCACAGATGCCAACAACAGCCCTAATCAAATAGAGTTCCTGAAATTTGAGGAGTCAACCTGTCTTCCGGAACTGATTCAGACAACAGCTCATATAGCTTATCAGGTTCCTTGTCTGCAAACAGCCTTAGAAGGGACAAAGATTATTTTTGGACCTCATGTTTGTGATGAACATCTGACGATTGCCTTCATAGAAGAAGAAGGTATCTCTATTGAACTAATGGAAATCAAATAAATACCACTCCCTAAAACTAAAAATCATGACACAAATCAAAACAAAATTTATAAATGAACCGGAACAGATCACTGCTGAATTGTTGGAAGGATATGTATTAGCTTATCCTGAAACTGTTCGATTAGGTGGAGAAAACATCGTGGTGCGAACCTGTCCGAAAGATGAAAGTAAAGTGGCTATCGTAACCTTAGGTGGTTCCGGACATGAACCGGCCTTGAGCGGTTTCGTAGGCGAAGGAATGCTGGACTGTTCTGTTGTAGGGGATGTATTTGCTGCTCCGGGTGCACAACGGGTTTTCCAGGCACTGCAACTGATGAAACGGGAAGCGGGTATTCTGTTGGTTGTCCTGAACCATTCCGGAGATGTAATGAGTGCAAATATGGCCTGCCAGTTGGCAGAACGGGTAGGAATTAAAGTAAAACAATTACTGACCCATGATGATATCAGTGCCGGGATTGATGCTCCGGTGAATGACCGTCGTGGTTTGGCAGGTTGTGTTCCTTTGTTTAAAATATTAGGTGCCGCGGCAGAGGAAGGTAAAAACATCGATGAATTGATTGAGATCGGTGAACGTTTCAATAAGAACCTGGCGACCCTTGCTGTTGCGATGCGCTCCTGCACGCACCCTCAGAACAATGCAACCATCAGCGATCTGCCCGAAGGAATTATGGAGATCGGTATGGGGCAGCATGGTGAAGGGGGCGGCGGAAGAAAACCCTTAGTATCAGCAGATGAAACGGCTATTGAAATGGTAAATCTTTTATGCCAACAGGTGAAACCGGTAACCGGCGATCCGGTCATGCTGATCATTAATGGAGTAGGGGCAACCACTCAGATGGAACTGAATATTATTTTCAGAAAAGCATATAAAGAGCTGGAAGCGAAAGGGCTGAAAGTGGTGATGGGACGTATTCAGGAGATCCTGACGGTACAGGAACAGGCTGGCTTCCAGATGATCCTGGCAAAACCGGATGAAGACCATATTGATTATCTGAAGAATAAGAAAGCGGATGCTCCTTACTGGACTACAATCGGTAAATAAAAACGATATGAAAATATTGACGATTGATACTTTTAAAGCCATGCTGGACCAAGCATTGGTGGCCATCAAAGCACGGGAAGATGAATTTTCCCGGTTAGACGCTGTTATTGGTGATGGCGATCATGGGACAGCAATGGTGACGGCCATGAATGCAGCTGTAAAAGCGGCTGCCAATGGAACAGAATTCAAATTGATGTTGAATGACATGGGGTTTGGGATCATGTTAGAGACAAGTGGTTCTACCAGTACACTGTTGGGAGCTTTCTTTTTAGGAATGAGTGACCACTCCGCCGGAACCGAACTGGATGCCGCAGGCGTGAAAGCTATGTTTGCCGGAGGTCTGGAAAATGTGCAGAAACAGACACAGGCAAAGAAAGGGGACAAAACGATGATGGATGCCTTGATCCCGGCAGTGGAAGCAATGCAGGTATCTTCAACAGACGATATCGGAGAACTGCTGGAAGAAGCAGCCAAAGCCGCTCAGCAAGGGGCGGAAGAGACTGTACAGATGAAGGCGAACTTCGGACGTGCACGTAATTATGGTGAACGGTCGGTGGGATATGCAGATAGCGGGGCTACTTCCTGGAGTTGTATGTTTGCCGCGTTTGCACAGGTGACCGGATAATTTTTTATTTTTAATCTGACTAAGAAATATAAAATGGCTGATTTAGACGATTTGAGAGAAGGTAGTAACTTTGGATTAGGAGTAAGCTCCGGAGAACAAAGTTTCCATGTAAAAGGCGCAGCAAACTTACCCTGGGGAATGAAAGACCGGTTATCCCGTATTTTCAATCCGAAAACCGGGAAAGCAGTTATGCTGGCATTTGATCATGGATTTATTATGGGTCCTACTTCCGGCCTGGAACGAATTGACCTGCAGATTCTTCCCTTAGTAGAATATGCAGACTGCGTAATGTGTACCCGGGGTATCCTGCAATCCGTTGTTCCACCGAATATAAATAAACCGGTCTGTTTACGTTCTGATGCAGGGACCTCTATCCTGACAGAACTCAATGATAATGTGATCATCGACATTGAAGATGCAATCCGCCTGAATGTATCCGCGATGGCAGTCATGTTAGCGATCGGAGATCCGGCTTTTGAAGCAAAGACCATCGCGAATCTGTATAAGATGGTGGATTTGGGAAACCGGTATGGTATCCCTGTCATGGGTGTAACAGCTGTAGGGAAACAGATGGCTCGCGATTCCCGCTATTTTGGGCTGGCTTCCCGTATCTGCGCGGAGAATGGTGCTAATATCGTGAAGACCTATTATTGTGATGGCTTTGAAAAGGTAGCGGCCGCCTGTCCAGTTCCTGTAGTGATCGCAGGAGGTAAGAAACTACCGGAAAAAGAGGCATTAGAGTTATGTTATAAAGCAATCAATGATGGTGCAGCCGGAGTTGATATGGGACGGAATGTATTCCAAAGTCCTTCACCGGAAGCCATGATCCAGGCTGTTCATGCAGTTGTTCATACAGGAATTACCCCTGATCAGGGATATGAACTCTATCAGGAGTTAGCAAATAAATAAGAGAGTAGTTGGTAGTTAGTAGAATATAACTAACTACCAACAACCTTTATTTACACACAATCGTCTAAATGAGGTCTTTCGTCGGCTGGTGTATCCACTATTTTATTTACGTTATTTACACTGTTTACCGGATCTACAACCTGATTGTTGTAACCTTTCTGATCTTTATCTTCATAGATCTTACCGTCCTTTGTCAGATATTTTCTTAAAGTAGCCGCGGTGAACATCGCCAGGGATTTAACCGGTGACAGTTCAGCAAAGCCATTCAAAAGTCCCCAGTCATGGGTAACACCGTTGAAACGAATGGTAGTTACGTCCACACCTGCTTCATCTAATTTACGTCCCATCGCTTCACCCTCGTCTCTCAAGATGTCATTTTCTGCCACTTCAATCAATGTAGGAGGTAAGCCTTTCAACTGATCCACTGTTGCATTCAGGGGAGAAACATAGATACTGATCCGTTCATCCGGATTGGTTGTATAATTATCAAACATCCATTTCATCAGACTGGAAGTAAGGAAACGCTGTTGTCCGTATTCTTTCCAGGATTCCCAATCAAACGTAGCATCTGTAACCGGCCACATCAATACCTGCACTTTCAGTTCAGGACCGTTTTTCTCTTTTGCCATCAGGCTGGTAACTAAGGTCATATTACCTCCCACACTATTACCGATAATACCCAAAGTTTTTCCATCCACATTGATTTCGTCACCATTTTCAGCCACCCATTTAGTAGCAGCATAGATCTGCTTGATCGCTACCGGGTAATGTGCATCCGGAGAAGGAGTGTAGTTCACAAATACGGCAACCAGTCCGGACTCAACAACGATATCACGAACTAAGCGTTTATGAGTAGGATAATCTCCTAATACCCATCCACCTCCATGTACGAACATAAATGCCGGTAGTTTTTCAGTAGCACCTGCCGGACGTACAATATTTAATTTGATAGAACCCTGGTCTGTATCAATTATTTTTTCAGATTCATCAATACCGGAAAGGTCTACATGTACACCGTTCTGTGCACTAACCAATACATTTCTTGCATCCACAGGAGATAAAGATTCCACAGGAGTATCGCTTGCATTCAACACTTTGAGGTATTCCTTGGTACCGACACTCAGATGTTCATCCTGTAAATAATCAGGAGCCTGTAAGTTGTTCTTCGGGGTATTTTCCAGATGTTTGTTTTCCAACTGATCCGGATTTTGCATTCCACCTTTACATGAATTCATACTAATCTGTTTTTTTAATTAATAATTAAAGTATTAATTAGTTTGAAACAGGAAATGAAATCACTTTGTTTAGGAAAGATAGAACTAAAAACAGGCACTCCGGAAAATAAAAATTATTTCCTTAATTTCACGTAGGATACTGTATGATTCTCTCCTTTGTGTAAGATCAGGCTGGCCCTTTCCCGGGTAGGTGCAATATTCTTCCGTAGGTTCTTGCGGTTTATCTCCCGCCAGAAGGTTTTCGCGGTTTTAATAGCCTGTTCCTCTGTCAATGATGCAAAATTATGGAAGTAGGAATCCGGATCAGTAAAGGCTCCCTGGCGAAATTTCATGAAACGGGAGACATACCACTCTTCGAGCTGATTCTCTTCCGCATCTACATAAATAGAGAAGTCTACATAGTCGGAGACAAAGTTACGGGGTTTTTCATGAGGATAATCCATACCACTTTGCAACACATTCAATCCTTCGAGGATCACAATATCCGGCTGGTTGATCACCTCATATGTATCCGGGACAATATCATAGATCAGATGGGAGTAACGGGGAACCCGGATCTCCTCTTTCCCTGACTTAATGTCGATCACAAACTCCAGCAGGCGTTTGATGTCATAGGATTGGGGAAAGCCTTTTTTCAACATCAGCCCTTTTTCTTCCAGAACCATATTCGGATATAAGAAGCCGTCTGTCGTAACCAACGCCACATTTTTACATTTCCCCGAACGGCTTAAAAGAGCCTGTAGTACACGCGCAGTCGTACTTTTTCCTACAGATACACTTCCTGCAATACCTATTATGAAAGGGATGTGCTGATGTTCCTGGTTCAGAAAACGGGTAAGTACTGCTTTCCTGCTCATTCGTGCATTTACATAGTGCCCTAACAGATGGGAGAGAGGCAGGTAAATATCCTGTACTTCATCTATCGATAACTCATCATCAATCCCTTTCAGGGTATTCAGATCTTCCGCAGTGAGTGTCATCGGTTCAGATCCCCTGAGGGCAGCCCAATCCCGGCGGTTGAATTGCATATACGGACTTCTATGAGTAGCTTTCATCCTGTCATTTTCCGATTAGGAGGGCAAATTTAAGAAATGCAACGGGAAATCATAAAATTATAAGCAATATTCCTCCCTGATTTATCTTTTTAACCTGTTTCCGGTCTGCATTTCCGAATGTATAGGGGACACTGGCATTCGTAAGCCTAAAAACAACATCCTGAATTTGAATATGTAAATAAGAAAATGGCCACAGTATAGGATTGGGTCCTGTATCTGTGGCCATCTTTATAAATTGAAAGGATGAACTAAAAAGCCGTTTATTCATGATCGTAATCATGATGATCCTCTTCATCTGTATCCTCGTTCGTCAAAAGAATATTCCGGGCCACATAAGACTCATTTCCGGCTTTATCCAAACAATAGACAACCATGTGGTATTTACCAGGTGTTGCGTTTTCCGGGATCTTGATATCATGGTGATGTACTGTTGTATTTTTATATCCGGAAAGATCCCAGTTACCACTATATTCAAAATCAACAGTTTTCTTCTCTTCGCTTTCACTCTTGGTTCCATGTCCGTGATCATCAAAATTGTTATGGATATCAATTTTATAGGAACCCAACATTTCATCATCTGAGAACTCTGCTTCAAAATGAACTCCACTTGTGTTTCCGATTTTCAGGTGGGCACCTTCTGCCGGGGAGATCAGGTTGATTACCGGTTTAGTAGTATCTCCATCATCACAGGATACGAACAAGGTGGAAGCGACTAATAAACAAAGACTGTATAAAAAATTTCTTTTTTTCATTTCATTGAACTTTTAAATGGTACTTTAATTAAAATCTGAATGTTTCTTCCGGGTTCGGGAATCTCCACTTTCCGGTAGAAACTCAAGTGATTATAATATTTTTTATTTAATAAATTATGAGCAGAAAGGGTCACCTCTGCCCGGGTCTGTGCGATAGGTATATTCAGGGACAGACCTGCATGTAACAGATGTGCGCCCGGAGTCGGATCTTCATTACGGGCGATCCGGTTCTGACTGGCGATTCCCTGCCATTCTGCATGGATGCGAACCCCGTCTTTCTCCCAGACCAACGTGTGACGCATAGTAGCCGGGGGAGAGAAACTAAGCGGGATCTTTTCATCCCTGTTGTAAGTATGCACATATTCTCCACCAAAACGGTAATTGAATCCGTGCCAGGAAGGCGTTTGAATGTCTATTTCCAATCCGGCAAAAGTCGCTTCTGCTCCGGCATAGCGATAGATCTGCCCGGCGTGAGGGAGGATTGACCACTCTGCTGTAGGTTTCAGAAATATGTAGTTGCTAAACCAACTGGCGAACGGACTTAGGTTTATCGACCAGCCATCTTGTTCATAGCTGTAGGCCATATCTAATTGCCAACCACTTTCGGAACCCAGATCCGCATCCCCCTGTTCATGACGGAAAGTACCATGATGTACCCCATTAGCTGCTAACTCGTTGGCACCGGGCAGCCGGAAACTACGTCCGATGTTGAGTTTCAGTTGATGTCCGTACCAGGGATACCAAATCACTCCTAAGGAACCGGATACATCCTGAAATCGACGGTTCACTTCGTAGCTACGCCACCGGTAGTTTTCTGTCATGTCAGTAGAATATCCCTGTTCATGCAGATAATTACGGAGATAGCTATCCTCGAAGGAGGAGATATTCAATTTTCCGTAATCATACCGTACACCTCCACTCAAGGACCAGTTTTCATTCGGGCGGTAGGTTGACACCCAGAGGAGACCGTTCATAAAACGGTTGTATTCCGGTAGCAAAAAAGAATAACCACTAATCGTATTCTGTTGGTATTGAATATCCCATCCGGCGGTATGTTCCCAGTTTTCCGTTCCGGTCATCCGTAGTTTCATGCCTGAACTATAGGTGTTCAGATTAAAGTCCAGTTCTTTGTCCGGATCTGTTTCCGGCGGTGCCTGGTTTCCATAATGCGTATGGAACAGACTCCACTCTTTTCTCCGGTTATTCTGGTAGCCCACTCTCCACTGTAGCGTAAACCCATCCCACATATATTGTTGAAGAGTAGAAGCTTTGAAGTGGTTCACCGTACTGTTAGGCAGTTCGATATTCCGGCTATTTCCGTCATCTTCAAGGCGACTTGCGTCCGGTATACCATGTGCCCCCGGAAAGAAGCCGGTTTTCTGGTAGGTATTACTTACTGCATACTGGGAGAGATACCGGTAGTGGCGGTACTCTGTATAGAAGTTGACATCCCGTTCATACCCAGCCGTATTTTTCAGGCGGCGGTTAGAGATAGGCATCTTTTGGGTCAGATAAAGTACCGTATCCGTAGGTACACGGTAATCTCCGAAATGTTGCTCTGTAAAACGAAGTTTAGTATACCACCGGTCTTTTTTAAAACCTGCCATCACACTTCCTCCGATGGTTCCGTTTACGGATTTACCTAATAAAATAGCTTCACCGAAGACCTGATTTTCCGGAGGAGGAGGGAGCTGGCTGATCTCAATCACGCCTCCCATTGCGTCACTACCATATAAAAGAGAGGAAGGTCCTTTATGCACCATGACCTGCTCCACATGGAAGGCATCTATTTCCAGCCCATGATCGGCACCCCATTGCTGCCCCTCCTGCTTAATCCCGTTTTCAGTCACTGTGACCCGGTTGAAACCAAGCCCGCGAATCATCGGTTTGGAAAACCCGGAACCGATATCCATAGATTGAATTCCCGGGACATGTTCGAGGGATTGCATCAGATTGCCTGTGAAATGTTTCCGCAGGGAAGCAGAAGTAACCACTTCTACACTCAGGGGGGTGCTTTTCGTCCGCATACGCCTGGCAGTTTCATGCACAACAACCTCTGACAAAGAGATGTTGGTCATGGTATCCATTTCCTGGGCATATCCGGATAAAGCTGATAGAGCAAGCAAACTACCTGCTATATAACCTATACGCATATACTTTTTTTAGTTTGTAAATAGGATTACAAATAGAAGATTACCGGACAGACCCATGGCTGAACCGGAAATTACTGACTAATAATACTTATGCGATGGCGGGAGGGCCACGGAGGTAATAGGCATGCGGATCATGGAGTGTTTCCGCAAAAAGGTAAGAAATAGATTCAACCGGAAGGAAAGAAAATAAACGACGGAGTCTTGCGTTTCCGTTTCTGTAAAACTGGAATAGAAGAAATGACAGATCAGACAGTCATCTCCGGAGTCTTCCTTTGAATCAGGGGTTGCGTCTTCTACTGCATGACAACAATGAGGCTCTTCATGTTGATGAAAAGCTTTCAGCATCACAGGCAACATAAAGAGTATAACCAATACCCATGCTGACCACCTGTTTTGTATGGATCTTTGCTGTGTCATGTTTCGTTAAGACCAGACAAAGATAGATTGAAAATTGTTAACAACCAAACAGGAAAGGACGGATTCTTATTTAATAATTAACTCAAAATCGGGAAGAATGGCCATTCCGTGGTCCAGAATATCTGCCTGTATACGATCGAATCCCCGGTTCTCTTTATCCCGTGTAAAAAAGTAAAGGCGGATAGGAACTCCCCGGTCTGTACTTTCCAGTTCTCCTACTCCAACTTTTCTTTGGTTTAAGTTACTCTTTCCATCCTACTCGTTTTCTCCGTACAATTTTTTCAGTTCATCCCGTATATGGCTATAGGCATATAATACGATCTCCGGGGAAAGATTTTTATTGAAAGCTACTTTCTGGGGATTACCGGTAAGGAAGACCTCTTTAAAGATATCTGCAAATTTAGGATAGTCTAATGTCTTTACGAGGTCATTGATAACTAATTCATAGAGGATCCGGTTGGTGGGATCTATAAAAAAATAAAAAGGATTTTTCTGATCCGGCGTAGGATTATGGTTCAGGATGTTCGCAATTATCTCCTTTTTATCAGGATTATCTTTAATGAAATAAAGATTCTCATAATGCTGGTATTGCTCTACTTCGTCCCGGTTAAACAGGATCTTGTCTTCAAACTGATATTCTGTCAATAACTGACGGGATATTAATCGGTCAAGTATCTCCAAAGAAATACTTCCATCGCTGACAATCGCAGCTTTGGTTACTAAAGTTACCATGATATTTTTTTTAGCGGGTTTTTATGTTAGAGTTCCTTTTTTATAAAAGAAACCCCATGAATAGAACAAAAATACTTTTTTCTCTGAAAGAAGACAAATCTTTTCCTGTTTTATATAAAAATATAAAAGTCAGGGACCAACCATATCAGTAGTTCAGCCAGCGTGGTGTTAAAATTATATACTCTTTCCTTTATAGCGTCTGATCAAAGATTGTAAATTCGTTTCCCTGAAAACCGTTTCCTTATCACAGTAATTGAACCCATCTTCCAGCGCCTCTTCAAAGTAGATGCGGGCTTCTTCATAGTAGGGAATAGTGAGACGACGTACCAGATCAGCAAATTCATTGAAGTCCTTAATCCGGCAACTGTCCCGGGAAGCGGAATGAAAACATCCCGGATGAAGGAAGGCCATAAGGAAAGGAGTGGCAACCGGTAAAATAGAACTCAGGGGCCTGCATTCGCTATCCGGAGAATCGGGAGCATACCGGTAACATCCTTCCGGCCGGACCCCTCTTAGTGGAGAAACCACGATATGGTGTACAATGCGAAAACCGGTTGCAATCGTTTTTCCGTTGCTATCCAGTTTGTTTCTCCATTCTAATAACCCTTGAGAGGGACTCTCAATCAGGGCACCACATTCATCGCATACATATTGTTTAAAAACTTCCAACATGGCTTTATTCTTTAGGCAATTGTTACCTAAATATATAAAATAAGAACTACTCAAACGTATGTTTTAAATACGTTCTGCACAAGAACAGGAATTAGAAATGACGAATTTTGAGGTTTTACTCATACCTGTTAACGCTAAGTGAAAAACAACCTTCTGATTGTTTCCTTTTTATTATTGTTGTTATTTTTTGCTTGAAACCTTCCTGCCTGAGTATACAAAAAATTATTCTTTGAAAAAAATGGTGGTAAACAGCTTTCGTCCGGCATCCGTAACGGTTAACTTATCATATAGGTGACGGGCTTTTCCCCTTTCATAATATCCTTCCAGCAAATTGACGATCAGGTCTGCTTCAAACAAAGGTTCAAATCGTAATTCCTGTGCCGCATGAAACTGGTGATGCGTACCAACCACGTCAGCCAGCCATTGCTTTTCATCCGGTGTGAGACAGTGAACATCTCTCAGCCATTCAGTGGTGATAATCTTTCCTTCTTTTTGCTGATATTCCGGCAAAGAATTTCCATGCTTCAGTATCGCTACCGGACAACCAATGTCGTGTAACCAGGCAGCCATTTCCATCAGGTTAACCGTCTGTTCTCCCAGGTTTTCTCCGGCAGCGATCAGACGGGTATAACTGGCAACCGCCTGTGTATGCAAAATATGTCTTTCCGCATGCTCCTGTTGTGCATAGTAAGCAATGACCCGCAGCGCCAGTTTGTCTTTACAATCCCATTCCATTTGATAATCTCCTCTTCTTTCGTTTACTATAAACTCTCCCTTTTTGTTTCTTATAACATCCCTTTTACTAAACTGTTTTCTGTTCCGGTCCCTTCCTGCAGGAGAGATAGAGAATATGCTAACATTTAACCCATCTTTAATTGGTATAGAATCTTAACCGTTTAAAGGTATAAGTCAGTTTATAGTTATTTATATGGATATTGGTAGTAGGGATTTGCTCCTCCTCTAAATAAGAAAACAAAAACCCTGTGTCATCAGAATCAATTATTAATTTTAGGGTATCAAATCCCGATATTTCGTACCGGGCAGACTCTCCGGCTACCGACATATACTCGTCAGGAGTGATGTGTACTTTATTTTTCTTTGTTACATACTCATATCCTGTATAGGGCCTATTTGTTGCAGGTGATGTATCCGTCATCCTATACCATCCATTCAAAAACCGGCTGTTATCCGTAAACTGAATGGTATCCTGAAAGAAGAAACCAGATGCTTCCAGTTTCTTTTCCAGCAAATTACTGATTTTTTCATCGGAGGTATGGATCTCTATGATCAGGTTTTCTTTTGCCCAGATCCCAATCAGATCCTTATCTAACTTATCATCTTTGCTACAGTGCACATGGCCCAAAAGAATGAATATAAGAAAACACAGCATCTTGATTCTCTTCATAATCACTTTTCATCTACTAATCATACTTATCTTTTGATCTCTTTTTAGTTAGATGCAGCTCTTTTTCGTTTTGCTGCACAGGGATATAAAAATGAAAACACAAAAAAGAAGAGAGCTGGATATTTCCAGCTCTCTTCTGTGTCTTCTGTTATTTTATAAATAGATTACCAGGTTGTCAAAGTAACATTCCGGAACTGGATTGCTTTGCCTTCGCTTTGCAGCCCAATATGTCCTGATTTCACTTTGTTTGTTCCCGTATTCTGGAATACACCATTAATATATACCGTGATTACACCGTCTCTTACAAAGATATTCGCTTCATTCCATTCACCGGCTGGTTTTTCACTGGATGCATTTGTTTTTTTTCACAACAGGGAAAGCCGGACGTTCTTCTCCCGGACGGAGATTGAACTCTTCGAGGTCAGAACCACCTAACAATACAAAGTCTCCTGCGTTACCGGCTGCCAACTGGCATTCGATACCATTGGGGAAAGGATTTTTTGGATCTTCGATCAATACAAAAATACCACTGTTCGATTCTCCTTCATCCCAGCGCCATTCCACATGTAATTTGTAGTTATCATACTTCTCTTTGGTATACATATACCCCAGTGGTGCACCTTTGATATGGATCACTCCGTTCTTTACAGAATAAACCTGGTCAGCCGGAACCGCGTTTTTCTCTACTACAAATTCCCAGTTGGACAGGTCTTTCCCGTTAAACAACTTAGTTGTCTTCTGTGCGCTTGTTTCACCTCCGAAACAGAACGTAGCTGCTGCGATCACAGCCATTAATAGCATACTTTTTTCATGGTCATTCAAAATTTATGTAATTAGTCAATTAGTTTACGGTAACGTACTCTTTTAGGTTCTTCGTAACCGGATTGCTTCCGTTTGTATTCTTCATATTCAGAGTAAGTACCTTCATAATATACCACTTCAGAATTTCCTTCAAAGGACAGTATATGTGTACAGATACGATCCAGGAACCAGCGGTCGTGGGAAATAACCACTGCACATCCGGCAAAATTCTCCAGCCCTTCTTCCAGCGCACGCAGGGTGTTTACATCAATATCATTGGTCGGCTCATCCAATAATAGGACATTCGCTTCTGCTTTCAGAGTTAATGCCAGATGCAACCGGTTTTTTCACCACCGGAAAGTACCCCACAAAGTTTTTCCTGGTCAGCTCCGGCAAAGTTAAAGCGGGAGAGATAAGCCCGTGAGTTGATCTCTTTACCCCCTACACGGATAAATTCCTGTCCTCCGGAAATGACCTGGTATACCGTTTTATTGGGATCAATGTCTTTATGACTCTGGTCTGCGTAACCTAACGCAACGGTTTCTCCTACTTCAAAAGTCCCTTTATCAATGGTTTCCATACCCATGATCATTTTAAAGAGAGTGGTTTTACCGGCACCATTCGGACCGATCACCCCTACAATACCATTCGGAGGAAGCATAAAATCCAGGTTATCAAACAGCAATTTATCACCAAATGCTTTGGCTACCTGGTGAGCTTCGATCACTTTATTACCCAGACGCGGACCATTCGGAATAAATAATTCCAGTTTAGCTTCCCGCTCTTTCTGATCCTCATTCAGCAATCTTTCATACGAATTCAAACGAGCCTTTCCTTTTGCCTGACGGGCTTTGGGAGCCATATTAATCCATTCCAGCTCACGTTCCAGTGTTTTCCGGCGTTTGCTGGCCTGCTTTTCTTCCTGAGCCATTCGTTTCGTTTTCTGATCCAGCCAGGAAGAGTAATTCCCTTTCCATGGAATCCCTTCACCCCGGTCTAATTCCAGGATCCATCCGGCCACATGATCCAGAAAGTAACGGTCATGCGTGATACAGATCACTGTTCCTTCATATTGTTGCAAGTGCTGTTCCAGCCAGTCAATGGATTCCGCATCTAAATGGTTGGTCGGTTCATCCAGCAGCAAGACATCCGGTTGTTGCAATAGCAGGCGGCACAATGCCACCCGGCGTTTTTCACCTCCGGACAACGTATCTACCACCTGATCTTCCGGGGGGGCAACGCAATGCATCCATGGCACGTTCCAGACGGCTGTCTAAATTCCATGCGTCCGTAGCGTCAATTTTATCCTGAAGTTCAGCCTGACGGGCAATCAAGGCATCCATCTTGTCGGGGTCTTCCAATATTTCCGGATCCCCGAATCTTTCATTTACTTCCTCATATTCTTTTAATACATCTACGATTCCCTGTACACCTTCCTGTACGATTTCCTTCACGGTCTTACCGGATTCAAGCTGTGGATCCTGTTCCAGATATCCCACAGAATATCCCGGAGAGAAAACCACATCTCCCTGGTATTCTTTTTCAATACCAGCAATAATCTTGAGCAACGTGGACTTACCGGACCCGTTCAGACCGATAATACCAATTTTTGCACCGTAAAAAAAAGATAGATAGATATTTTTCAGAACTTGTTTTTGCGGTGGGAACGTTTTACTTACGCCCACCATGGAAAAAATAATTTTCTTATCGTCTGCCATATGTAGCGAACTATTTTAGTGCATTTGTTTAAATCAACTTTTTCGCAAAGATAACAAAATAACTACTTTTCAGGGAAGATTTTTATGGCACTCTTTTATAAAGCATGTCCAAAAAGCATGTTTTAGAACATGCTTTTGTTAAACAAGGTTAAGAATAAGCATTTTATTTGCTGTTTATATGTTGCATAACATAAAAAGCCTTATATTTGCAATGTGTTTTTCATGGTATTAGATTTAAGGTTAACAATGAAGATTGGTTGTCGTGAGACAGCCATTTTTTTTGCCCTTATATATACGGAATTAAGATACCATAGCCACCTGACAGTTATCTTATCAAACAGACTTACTTATATATAAAACACCGAGTGCTTACAGGTTTTCTTTTCGGAAACTATTCCTAATTAAACCAGCTATTTTTCATTTTATGCATACAGGTTAGGTTGTACCCCCTGGGGTTCAGGGTTATATCCCCGGCATCTTAACCTTGCAATCCCGGGATCAAAAGGTTACAACCCCGGGGTCTTAACCTATCTTCTCTGCAAATATTGAATAATATGTCATGAAAATTTGAGTAAGCTACCTGCATATATTTTTAACTTTCCGTATAACAAAAAAGAAGGCTTTCCAAAAATCGAAAACTTCTTCTTTTAGTTAGTTATTTTCAAACCAGATTTTCATTTAGTGTAAATCACCCCCCATAGTTTTATTCGAATGAATATGTTACTGATTTTATTGTCCCGGAAATAGGTAATCTCTTATGATATTCTACTATCTTTGAATGATGCGGGAAGCTCTATATGATTTTTATCTTCAATGTGAAGAACCTCAGCAAAGCACGCTACTGGCTTTGCGAAATATAATATTGGAACATGACCAACATATTTCCGAGACGATGAAATATGGAATGCCCTGTTTTCTTTACAGGAAAAATATTTTCTGTTACCTCTGGATGGATCAGAAAACAAAAGAACCCTATATGCTGATGGCAGAGGGAAACCGGCTAAACCATCCGGCATTAGAGAAGGGAAACCGGGCAAGAATGAAGATACTCCGGACAGATCCCTATGCCGATCTTCCTTTTTCAACAATAAAAGCAATTTTGCAGGAGGGAATTAATCTCTATATAAATGGAATTGTCAAACTAAAATAAATAAAAAGAGTGTCCCAAAAGTCTATATACTCTTTGACAAAGTTAGAGATTATAAGCCCAAAGGGCTTGAATGTAAATAACCGCGGGTTCAACCCGTGGCGGAAAGCAGTCACACGCTATGAACCCCGAAGCGGGTTCAACCCTTTCAGGGCTGTTGTGGAGAGGGTTTGCCTACCCCCCCCGGGTGCCTACCCGGGGTTATTGGCTAAGGCCGATCTACGATTCACATGTAACCCCTTTTGGGGTAACTACTTATAACTCATAACTTTTTAAGTTTCTTGTTTTACTTTTGGAACACCTCCTTCCATAAGATTATTTTTGACTCATATACATATTCTCCATATGAGTTTAAACAATGTCTGTATTTTTTGATTATCCAAACATTCCAACTCTATTTTTTATACTTTTGCAGTTGGTTTAACAAGTAAAAAAGACGAAGATGATTGATATGCAAAAGATTCCATCTCCCTGTTATGTGATGGAGGAGGAGCTACTGAGGAACAACCTTTCCCTGATCAAAAGTGTAAAAGACAGGGCAGGAGTCAATATCATACTGGCATTCAAAGCCTTTTCCATGTGGAAGGCATTCCCGATCATACGGGAATATATTCCCTATTCAACAGCCAGCTCCAAATATGAAGCACAGCTGGCGTATGAAGAAATGGGAAGTCTGGCGCACACCTATTCGCCGGCCTATACGGAAGAGGATTTCCCCCTGATCATGCAATACAGCAGTCATATCACCTTTAACTCTCTCTCACAGTTTAACCGTTTCTATCCCATGATCCAGGCAGAAGGGAACCGCATCTCCTGTGGTATACGTATCAATCCGGAATATTCAGATGTAGAAACGGAACTCTATAATCCCTGTGCCCCTGGTTCCCGGATGGGAGTGATCAGTGACCTGTTGGGAGAGACATTACCGGAGGGGATTGAAGGATTCCATTTTCACACATTATGTGAATCGACCTCTTATGACCTGGAAAGAACGTTAGCGGAAGTGGAGAAACGTTTTGGCCGTTTCCTGCCATCCTTGAAATGGTTGAATATGGGTGGAGGACACCTGATGACACGCAAAGATTATGACACGGAACATCTGATAGGATTACTTCAACAGTTTAAAGCTAAGTATCCTAATTTAGAGTTGATTATGGAACCAGGAAGTGCTTTTACCTGGCAAACCGGATTCCTGCTGACTACGGTAGTGGATATCGTGGAAAACCATGGTATCCGGACAGCAATCATAGATGCCTCTTTTACCTGTCACATGCCAGACTGTCTGGAAATGCCTTATAAACCGGTGATCCGCCAAGCAACCGATGCGAAGGAGGGGAAACCAACCTACCGCATCGGAGGGAATAGCTGCCTGAGTGGAGACTATATGGGAGACTGGTCTTTCGACCAACCGCTGCAAATAGGGGATAAGATCATCTTCGAGGACATGATCCACTATACCATAGTCAAAACCAATATGTTCAACGGGATTCCCCATCCTTCGCTGGCTTTGTGGAGCAAGGATAACGAATTGATCCTCTACCGCCGGTTTACTTATGAAGACTACCGTTCCCGTATGAGTTAAGCCTGCAAAGACTTTGTATGTTATTCCAGGGTAAGTATTACCCTGGGCCATCTGATAAAGAACAACCACTAAATGCAATAATATCATGAAAAAGATCACCTTACTTATCCTGGCTGGTTGTATCACACTGGCCACATCCGCCCAGTTGATGGAAAGACCACCTCAAGAGATGAAGCCGCGCATGCGCGTGATTATAGATAATGACTTCGGAGGGGATCCCGACGGGCTTTTCCAGCTTATCCACCACCTGTTATCACCATCCGTCGACATACGGGCCATCATCGGCTCCCACTTGCGTGCAGGAGATGGCTTTGATACTTCTCCACACACAGCAACCCATGCAAAACAACATATCGAAGAGCTGATGGAAATGATTGGTATGAAAGGGAAATATCCAGTGTATGCAGGTTCAAATGCAGGACTGGAAAACCTGGTCACCCCACAACCATCTGACGCAGTGCAGGCCATTATCCGGGAAGCCATGCGTGAAGACACGGATTTACCTTTATATGTGGTTTGTGGAGGAGGACTGACTGAGATCGCCAGTGCCTATCTGACCGAACCCCGTATCGCAGAAAAGCTGATCCTTGTCTGGATTGGAGGGATGGAATATCCGGATATCATCCTGCCGCCACCGGGGTATGCACGGACAGAATATAACACCGCCATTGATATCAAAGCGGCCCAGGTCATTTTCAATGCATCCACTATTCCAGTCTGGCAGGTACCCCGGAATGCTTACCGCCAGACCTTAGTCACGCTGGCCGAGTTAAAACAAAAAGTAGCCCCCTATGGACAAGCCGGAAAATTCCTGGTGGACAAGATTGAATTCCTGCTGAACATGATGGGATCGGAAACCTATATTTTGGGAGACAGTCCGTTGGTGCTCCTGACCGCCCTCCAGTCTATTTTTGAAGCAGACACCTCTTCCAGTGAATATGAACTCCGCCAATCTCCCCGGATCAATGACGAAGGTATGTATGAGATCAACCGGGAAGGCCGTCTGATCCGTGTCTATCATAAACTTGATACCCGCTTGATGTTCGAAGATCTCTTTGCTAAAATGCAAAGATTATTGTCAGGAAATTAAATGCACCGGCTAAATTGTATGAGTAAATGGTGGTCCTGAAAGGAGAGAACTTCTGGCTTCAGAGAAAAACCGGAAGATGAGAATATGAACGAAAAAGAAAACTTTAGGTAAACAACCGGAGTTCTTTATGTAAAAATGTCATATTAAGATGTCAGGAAGGTAAAATTGTCAATTGACCATTATCAATTATCAATTAAAAAACCCTACCTTCGTAGTCTTAAATAAAAGTCAAGTTATTTACTATGGGTATTTTTAGTTTTTTCAGTAAAGAAAAAAAGGAAACTTTAGACAAAGGATTATCAAAGACCAAAGAGAACGTTTTTTCAAAGCTCACCAAAGCGATCGCCGGAAAAAGCAAAGTGGATGATGATGTGTTGGATGACCTGGAAGAGGTGCTGATCACGTCGGATGTGGGAGTGGATACAACGTTGAAGATAATCAAGCGTATAGAGGAGCGTGCCGCCAGGGATAAATATGTGACTACACAGGAACTCACCTCTTTGCTGCGGGATGAAATAGCTCAGCTTCTTACTGAAAACAAAACGGAAGATGCAGAGGGATTTGTGACTCCGGAAGATAAAAAGCCCTACGTGATCATGGTCGTAGGCGTGAATGGGGTCGGAAAAACAACTACCATCGGTAAATTGGCTTATCAGTTCAAAAAAGCAGGTAAAAATGTCTATTTAGGTGCTGCGGATACCTTCCGTGCTGCTGCAGTTGAGCAGTTAGTGATCTGGAGTGAACGGGTAGGAGTGCCTATCGTTAAACAGAAAATGGGTTCGGACCCTGCTTCTGTGGCGTATGATACGCTTAGTTCAGCTGTTGCCAATCAGGCGGATGTGGTGATCATTGATACGGCAGGCCGTTTGCATAATAAGATCAACCTGATGAATGAGTTGACCAAAATCAAAAATGTAATGAAGAAGGTCATTCCGGATGCTCCCCATGAGATTTTGTTAGTGCTGGATGGTTCCACCGGACAGAATGCCTTTGAACAGGCGAAACAGTTTACGGCAGCTACTGAGGTCAATGCTTTAGCTGTCACTAAGCTGGATGGAACTGCCAAAGGGGGAGTGGTGATCGGTATTTCAGACCAGTTCCAGATTCCGGTTAAATATATCGGTTTAGGGGAAGGCATTGAAGATTTGCAGGTATTTAATAAGCGTGTATTTGTCGATTCTCTGTTTGGAGAATAAAATAAACTCCCCTTTTGAGAGGGGCAGGGGGTGTGTCACAGCAATCAGGTTGCATGGATTACGACAGCCCCCCATTCTTTATAATCCCAATGGGTTATCACGGAGCCTGGCATTTGTAACTCAGTTGTTTTTTTATCCGTAACACACCCCTAACCCCTCTCCAGAGGGGAAATAATGATTTTAACTTACATGAAAAAGAATAAAGTAGATATTATTACTTTAGGTTGTTCCAAGAATCTGGTGGATTCGGAACAATTGATGCGCCAATTTAAAGCGAACGGTTACACGGTGACACATGATCCGGATAAGGTTAATGGTGAGATCGTTGTGGTCAATACCTGCGGATTCATAGGAGATGCACAGGAGGAATCGGTGAATATGATCCTGGAATTAGGTGAAGCGAAGAAGCGTGGTACAATCGGGCAACTATATGTGATGGGTTGTCTGTCGGAACGTTTTCTGGAAGAGCTGACCCAGGAGCTACCGGAAGTGAACCGTTTTTACGGGAAGTTCAACTGGAAAGAGCTGATCTCGGATTTGGGAAAACCTTATTTTCAGGATTTAGCGGCTGACCGTGTCCTGACTACTCCCAATCATTATGCTTATTTGAAGATCGGGGAGGGATGTAACCGTACCTGTTCTTATTGCTCTATTCCGATCATTACCGGACGTTATCAATCGCAGCCTATGGAGGAGATTGAGAAAGGGGTTCGTCTGCTGGTCAGCCAGGGTGTAAAAGAATTTCAGATGATCGCCCAGGATCTGACTTATTACGGACTGGACCGGTATAAACGGTATGCCTTGCCGGAGTTGGTAGAACGTGTTTCAGATATTCCGGGGGTTGAATGGCTCCGCCTGCATTATGCCTATCCTACTCATTTTCCTTTTGACCTGCTTCGTGTGATGCGGGAACGGGAAAATGTGTGTAACTATCTGGATATTGCCCTTCAACATATCAGTGATCCGATGCTGAAACAGATGCGCCGGAATATCACGAAAGAGGAAACCTATGAGTTGATACAACGGTTACGGGAAGAGGTCCCGGGGGTTCACTTACGTACGACCCTGATGGTAGGACATCCGGGAGAGACAGAGCAGGATGTGGAAGAGATGGTGGAATTTATCCGGAAGACCCGTTTTGAACGGATGGGTGCTTTTGCCTATAGCCATGAAACCGGTACTTATGCCTATAAACACTATCAGGATGAGATTCCGCAGGAAGTTAAACAGGACCGTCTGGATTACATCATGCGCCTACAGGAACGCATTGCCGGTGAGATTAGCGAATCTAAGGTCGGCCAGACCTTTAAGGTAATTATTGACCGGGAAGAGGAAAACTTCTATATTGGACGTACAGAGTTTGATTCACCGGAGGTGGATCCGGAAGTGTTGATATCAAAAGACCAGCCACTTTCGCCAGGTAAATTTTATCATGTAAAGATCGATTCTGCAGAGACATTTGACCTATATGCAAAAGCCATTTCTCCCTGTTAATCTAAGCTACGATTTATCTGACCAAATGACTATTAATTAAAAACTGTAAATAGATTTGCCTATTTACAAAAAAATAACTAATATCGCAGATAATTAGGAATTTAAGGCTTTGTAAATGAATAACAAAGAATTGGTAGCAAACTTAAGTAAACGGTTAGGATGGAGTAATCAAGAGGTTACGGACATGTTGACGGGCCTTGGTTCGGTTATTAGTTCCCGTTTGGTAGATAATGACACAGTCTATTTTCCTGGCTTCGGGCAATTTGAAGTAAAGAAGAAAGCGGAACGGATTTCTGTAAATCCGGTCAATGGTAAACGCTATCTCGTGCCACCTAAGCTGGCTCCGGTGTTTAAACCGGGTACTACTCTTAAAAGCAAATTAAAAGAACTTCCTGCTGATGAATAACCGGTTGACCATACAGGATCTGGCCGGGTTATTAGCGAAGCAGACCGGTAAGGAAAAGAAAAGTATTGAGCTTTTCCTGCGGGAATTCATTTCTGTCATCACAGAAGGGGTGTTTACGGATAAGCTTGTTAAGATCAAGGGAATCGGTACATTCAAGATCATTTTGGTAGAAAAGCGTGAAAGTGTTCATGTCAATACGGGAGAACGAATCCTGATCCCGGCACATTATAAATTCTCTTTCGCTCCGGATAAGGAGTTAAAAGAGGAGGTAAACCGTCCTTTCTCTATTTTTGAAACAATTGAACTCAATGACGGGGTTGATTTCACAGAGTTAGACCATAACCAGGAGATTCAATCTCAGGAAGAAAATGCAGATATTGCAGAACCGGATGGGGTTCAGGAAGAACAGTCCGCATCAGAATTGCTTGTTCCGGAAGAGCTAACTTCCGGAAAGATAGTGGAAGGGGCTAACGTTTCACCGGAAGAAAAAGAGATAACAGAAGAGGCTACGGAGTTTTCTGCTAAGATTGTTTTGGAAAATGAAAAAGATCTTGTTCAGGAAGAAGCGTTGTCTGAGAATATTCAGGAATTGTCTTCTGTCGCAGATGAGTCTTTACTTATCCATGAAGGAAATGAGAAAGATCCAGAAGATCATGCTGTCATAAAGGAAATTTCCACTTCAGAGAAAGAGGTGGTCCGGAAAACTGAACCGGAAGTACCTGTGGTATCTCCCGGTCCGGATGAATCAGTTGTCAAAAGTGACATTCTGAAAGAGAATATTAGTTTTCAAAAAATTGATATAGAGGACAATAATAAGAATACAAAAAGTAAAGCTTCAGGTAAAATCTTGTTGCTTTCTTTTCTTTTAATTTTGATCATGTCAGTAGGGATTGGGTATATTTTCAATGATCTTATTCCTCGTAAAGACCGGATCTCACTCACTAATGAAATGACTGCTGAGGTGGTAGTACCCGCGGTTTCAGAAGAGCTGGTTCCGGTAACAGATAATTATCCATCAGAAGAAGAACAAACTTTACCGGAAGAACCAGCCGTGCAGGAACCTGTTCAAACGACTCCGTCTGTTTCCAAACAGGACGTGATTGCCACAGTCAAAATAGAGGCGGGTAGCCGTTTGACCTTAATTTCATTAGAATACTATGGACACAAAATATTCTGGGTCTACCTGTATGAATATAACAAAGCAACGATCCAAGACCCTAATAATATTCCTATAGGAACCCAGATCCAGGTTCCTGCTCCGGAATTATATGATATAAATCCACGTAGTAAAACCTCCCTGGAAAAGGCAGCTACCCTGCAAACGGCTATTTTAACCGGACAATAACTCAGAAAACTGTTATTTTAACTAAAATAAATCAAATGATGAAAGGTGAGTTAGTATTATTTAACTGCCAAAG
>JAJQEE010000006.1:49437-55674 GCA_021201865.1 Tannerellaceae bacterium
AAAGTTTAATATACGAATTTAACATTTCTATTTTTGTGCATCTAAAATTTAAATATCAAATAAAACACTATAATTAAGAAATTCTATGAGTCAGACAGTAGACATTCGTGAGTTGAATGAACGGATTGAAAGCAAGAGTTCGTTCGTGAACATGATTACTATGGGTATGGACCAGACTATTGTTGGTCAGAAACATTTGATAGAATCATTATTGATCGGTTTGCTTTCAGACGGACATATTCTCCTGGAAGGGGTGCCTGGATTAGCAAAGACGCTGGCGATTAAAACCCTTGCTTCCCTGATCGATGCGAAATATAGCCGTATTCAGTTTACTCCGGATTTACTTCCGGCTGACGTGCTTGGTACAATGATCTATAGTCAGAAAAACGAAGAGTTTCAGGTGAAACAGGGTCCTGTTTTCGCCAATTTCGTACTGGCGGATGAGATCAACCGTGCTCCGGCTAAAGTGCAGAGTGCTTTGCTGGAGGCAATGCAGGAACGTCAGGTGACTATTAGTGAGAATACTTATAAATTACCGGAACCTTTCCTTGTAATGGCTACCCAAAACCCGATCGAGCAGGAAGGTACTTATCCGCTTCCGGAAGCACAGGTGGACCGTTTCATGCTGAAAGTGATCATCAATTACCCGAAAAAAGAGGAAGAAAAACTGATCATCCGACAGAATATATCCGGAATTAAACCGGACATTAAACCGATCCTTTCGAAAGAGGAGATCCTGGAAGCACGGAAGGTGGTTCGTGAAGTGTATCTGGATGAAAAGATCGAGCGTTATATTGTCGATATTATTTTTGCTACCCGTTTCCCACAGGAACATGGTTTGTCTAACCTGGCAAATATGATCTCCTTTGGAGCTTCACCACGTGCTTCTATTAACCTGGCACTGGCAGCCCGTGCGTATGCGTTTATCAAACGGAGGGGATATGTGATCCCGGAAGATATCCGTGCCGTATGCCACGATGTGATGCGTCACCGGATTGGCCTGAGCTATGAAGCAGAGGCCAACAACCTGACACCGGAAGAGGTGATCAGCGAGATCCTGAATAAAGTTGAAGTACCTTAATTAGGGTAGTTGGTAATTAGTAGTTAGTAGTTGGTGGATTTCTTTTTTCTACCAACTACTAACTACTAACTACTATCTACTCATGCAAAATTCTTTTTGTATGGAAACAAGTGAACTATTAAAGAAAGTTCGTCGGATAGAGATAAAGACCCGCGGGTTGTCCCGGAATATATTTGCCGGACAATATCATTCTGCTTTTAAGGGACGTGGTATGGCTTTCAGTGAGGTTCGCGAGTATCAATATGGGGATGATATACGTGATATTGACTGGAATGTAACAGCCCGTTATGTCCGTCCTTATATCAAAGTCTTTGAAGAAGAACGTGAGCTGACCGTGATGTTGATGATCGATGTTTCCGGGAGCCGGGATTTCGGTTCGGTGAATGTGATGAAAAAAGAGATCATTACGGAACTGGCGGCCACCCTGGCTTTTTCTGCGATCCAGAATAATGATAAGATTGGTGTGATTTTCTTTTCAGATAAGATCGAGAAGTTTATACCTCCTCAGAAGGGGAAAAAGCATATTCTTTATATTATCCGCGAACTGATCGATTTTCAGCCGGATGATAAAAAGACAGATATCAGTCATGTGTTGAAATACCTGACCAATGCTATTAAGAAACGGTGTACGGCTTTCCTGATCTCTGATTTTATTGACAAAGGGAATTTCAAGGATGCACTGACTATTGCTAACCGAAAACACGATGTGGTAGCTATTCAGGTCTATGACCGTCGGGAAACAGAACTTCCTCCGGTCGGACTAATGAAGATTAAAGATGCCGAATCGGGTGAGGAGCGCTGGATTGACAGCTCTTCCAAACGGGTAAGGGATGCTTATTCCCAGTGGTGGAACAACCGCCAGGAGATGATGAGCGATACCTTCAAGAAATGCCGTGTCGATTCCGTTTCTATCCGTACGGAGGATGATTATGTAAAATCATTAATTGCTCTGTTTGATAAACGAAATTAAAAGCATGCAAATGAAATTAATAAATAAAGGTGTTCTGATCCTGATTTGTTTCCTGACCCTCATGGGTACCGGAAAGGGATGGGCACAGAAAACCTTGATCGATGTAAAGATTGATGAAGCTGCTATACTAATCGGTAAACAAACCATACTTCATTATACGGTTACAACGGATAATGGGAAGGATGTGCGGGTACTGATCCCACGGGATACGCTGATGCGTGGGGTAGAGGTACTGGCTGTTTCCACTCCGGATTCTGCTGTGATAGAAAATAACCGTCTGGTGATCCAACAGGATATCCTGATCACTTCGTTTGATTCCGCGTTGTATCTCTTACCTCCTTTACGGGTGGTGGATGGAGTGGATACGGTCTATTCGAACCAGGTAGCCCTCAAAGTGTCTACGATTGATGTGAATGCGGATGCTCCGGAAGAGTTCTACGATATTAAAACAGTCTGGAAGCCACCGTTTGTATTTGCAGATTATTTCCCGATCCTGTTCGGGCTGATCCTGGCTGTGTTCCTGATCTGTGTGATCGGATATATCATCCAGAAACTCCGTAACAGAGAGTCTATTCTTCCTGTGAAGAAAGCTGCTCCGGCCTTACCTGCCCATGTGCAGGCGGTGAAGGAATTAGATGAAATCAAACAACAGAAATTGTGGCAGCAGGGACGGAATAAAGAGTATTACACGTTGATCACAGATACGTTGCGCCGGTATATTGTGAACCGGTATGGCATCAATGCAATGGAGATGACCTCCGCAGAGATCCTGGATATCATCCGCCGGGAGAATGGCGCTGATTCAGTGTATGCAAACCTGAAACAGGTACTGCAATTGTCAGATTTTGTAAAATTTGCCAAGATGAATCCGCTGCCGGATGAGAATGATCTGAGTATGATGAATGCATATCTGTTTGTAAACCAGACCAAGCCAACGGAGGTGACCCAGCCGGAAAAGACCGGGGAGAAAACTGGTGAAGCAAATGAATCACAATTAACACACGAATAAAATGGTATTTGCAAATCCTACATATCTGTATTTATTATTGTTGCTGATTCCGCTGGCCGGATGGTACATCTGGAAGTTGCGCAAGAGCCAGGCCAGTCTACAGGTCTCTTCTTCACAGGCTTTTGAGGCACCGGAAGCAACCTCTTATAAAGTATATCTGAGGCATGTCCCTTTTATATTACGGATGGCAGCCATTGCTCTACTGATTGTTGTACTGGCACGTCCGCAATCCACCAATAGCTGGCAAAACTCTTCCACGGAAGGGATCGATATTATGCTGGTAATGGATATTTCCAGTAGTATGCTGGCGGAAGACCTGAAACCGAACCGTCTGGAAGCATCGAAAGATGTGGCCGCTTCGTTTATCAATGGCCGTCCGAATGATAACATTGGTCTGGTAGTGTTTTCCGGTGAAAGTTTCACCCAGTGTCCATTGACCACAGATCACACAGTATTGCTGAATCTGTTTAAAGACATCCACTGTGGTATGATCAATGACGGGACAGCGATCGGTTTGGGGCTGGCCAATGCGGTTAGCCGTATCAAAGACAGCCAGGCTATCTCCAAAGTGATCATCTTACTAACAGATGGGGAGAACAATATGGGTGAGATCGCTCCAATAACGGCTGCTGAGATTGCCCGTACGTTTGGTATCCGTGTCTATACGATCGGAGTAGGAGCCAAAGGAGAAGCACCTTATCCGTTCCAGACCGCTTTTGGTGTGAAATATCAGAATATTCCCGTAGATATTGATGAGCCTACCCTGAAGCAGATTGCTTCCACTACCGGTGGACAGTATTTCCGTGCTACAGATAACTCCAGTCTGAAAGGTATCTATGCGGAGATTGATAAAATGGAAAAGACCAAAATCAGTGTGCAGGAGTACAGTAAAAAACAGGAAGAATATAAATACTGGGCTTTATTGGTCTTTGGTTTATTGCTGTTAGAAGTTATTTTTAGAAATTCATTGTTGAGAAATATACCATAAATTAGAAAGGCTTATGTTTCGTTTCGCAAATCCGGACTTTTTATATCTGCTTTTTCTGATCCCGGTCGTGATCCTTTTTTATATTTATACGATCCTCCGGAAAAGAAAAGCACTTAAAGCATATGGTAACCCGGCGTTACTCTCAGAATTGATGCCAGAGGTGTCCTACAAACGCCAGCATTTGAAATTCTGGATCTTATTAGCGGCTCTGACAGTCGTGATCTTTATCATTGCCGGCCCTCAGTTTGGTTCTAAACTGGAGACCGTCAAACGGCAGGGTGTCGAGATCATGGTTTGTTTAGATGTCTCCAATTCCATGTTAGCAGAAGATGTAGCTCCTAACCGTCTGGATAAATCCAAACAGATGCTGTCCCGTCTGACAGACGGACTGACGAATGACAAGGTGGGGCTGATCGTGTTTGCCGGGGAAGCATTTACGCAGATCCCGATCACTTCGGATTATATCTCAGCAAAGATGTTCCTTTCCTCTATTTCGCCTTCTATGGTTTCCAGCCAGGGAACAGCGATTGGCGCAGCGATTAATCTGGCTGTCCGTTCGTTCACTCCCAGTGAAACCTCGGACAAAACGATTATCATTATCACAGATGGGGAAGACCATGGAGATGATGCGATCGGTGCTGCGACAAAAGCGGCTGAAAAGGGTATACGGGTAAATATCGTAGGGGTGGGATTACCAAACGGGGCTCCAATCCCTATCGGTGGTAACAATAATTTCATGCGGGATAAGGAAGGGAATGTAGTGATCACCAGGCTAAATGAGCAAATGTGCCAGGATATTGCCGCTGCCGGACAGGGAATGTATGTGTGTGCGGATAATACCAATTCTGCTTTGAAAGCACTGCAGAATGAGATTGATAAGATGAATAAGTCGGAAGTGGAGAGTAAGGTCTATTCGGAATTTGACGAACAGTTCCAGACGTTGGCCTGGATCGTTCTGTTCCTGCTGATCGCAGAATTTCTGACTCTGGATCGGAAGAACCGGATATTCCGGAAAGTTAAACTATTTTCTTAATGAATTGGAAATGATGAGACATAGTATGCAGAAAATAGGATTATTAGTAATGGTTGGTTTATTAGCCTCTGGTACTGTGTACGCACAGAAAGCGGAACGAAAAAATGTACGGGCTGGAAATAAACAATATAATAACGAACAATATACGGAAGCGGAGATCTCTTACCGGAAAGGGCTGGATGTAAATCCCCGTTCTTTTGAAGGTACTTTTAACTTGGGGAATGCACTTTATAAACAAGAGAAGTTCCCCGAAGCGGCTGAACAATACCAGTTACTGGCCGGGCAGGGAGAGAAGTTATTGATGGATGATCCTGCCAATGCTGAAAAATTGGCACAGGTATTCCATAATTTAGGAAATATCAGCATGTCGAATAAAGACTATGCACAGAGTATTGAGGCTTATAAACAGTCATTAAGATTAAATCCTTCGGATGATGAGACCCGCTACAATCTGGCTTTGGCACAGAAATTGCTGGAAGATCAGGAAGGAGACGGTGGTGGCGGTGGCCAAGATGAGAACCAGGATGACCAGGAGCAGGACAATCAGGAAGATCAACAGCAGCAACAGCAACCACAACAAGATCAACAGGACAATAAGACTCAGGAAGATGAACAGCAACAGAACGAACAGATGAGCCAGGATAATGCTCAGCAGATATTGGATGCTTTCCTTCAGGATGAAAAAGACACTCAGGAAAAAGTGAAGCAGGCACAGCAACAACAGCAACAACGCCGCAGAACAGATAAAGAGTGGTAATGTTAATATAGTAACCGAAAAACGTATAGATATAATGAGGAAATTAGTTTTCTTATTTGCTTTTTTTCTTTCACTTGGAATGATCACGAATGCTCAGAATGTAGTATTCAAAGCCTCTGCTCCGGAAGCCGTAGCTATGGGACAGCAATTTCGCCTGACCTTCACGGTGAATGCGGATGGAAAGGAGTTGAGACTACAGGAAGAGATCCGGGATTTTGAGGTGTTGATGGGACCTTCCCAATCCCGTTCTCATAGTACACGTATTATAAATGGCCAGTCCACGACTGAAACGAGCACTACGTTTACGTATGTATTGATGGCAAAAAAGGAGGGTACGTTTAATATTCCTCCGGCTGTAGTGAAAGTAAACAATTCCAATTACACATCCAATGGACCTGA
>JAJQEE010000009.1 GCA_021201865.1 Tannerellaceae bacterium
AATACACCCCGTCCCGCTTTATAAACCCCATTTTTTCCTTATATATAATTATTTCCCCCCTTGCGTAAAACGACAACGGGGTGTGCGGAAAAGGGAATCGCTCTGTACGGGAGAGAAAGGATCCGGAAGCGGGAAACATTCCGGATAGTAGGTTGTTTAATGAATAATAACCGATAAAAAGAAAAGAAATGAAAAAAGCTGCTTTTATATGTATTCTTATATATACCACAGGATTGACCCACGCCTGTAACCTGAAACCGGATCATTCCACGGTTTCTACGGTACAGGAAGAAACTCCCGTTAAACCTGTACGGCAAACGTTAGTCTTACCTCAGGACATTACATTGGAGAAAGAGTTTCTCTATGACCAGCATACCCTGGAGGACGTATATCCGTATAAGGATACGACCCGGAAATTTCAATGGGATAAAGTGAAAGAGCGTCTGTCCCGGTTGGAGAATATACAGGGGGAACCGGCAGCCTGGGGTGTTCTTCAGAACAGACGGAATGTGCATGGTGCGCCTCCGGCTGCCAAAGGAGCCAAAAAAGATGAATATAACGAACTGGATGATAGGTATGGAGTCGAAGACCGGCAATCCGTTCCTTTATATAGCCTGACGGATGCTGTCACCCCGGAGCGATACGGCAGGGATGGCTCTTTGGTGAAGATCAGTAAGCAGGATGGTGAATATATAGAGGCTTCTGTTGCTGACCTGGATGGGACCTGGAGAATTCCGGAACGATATGTGAAGGTGATAGAGACAACAGAGGCGCATCCTTTTAATAAGGTGATCTTAGTGGACCGTACGAATCAGAACATCGCGACGCTGGAAGGTTCCGGAACCCGCTGGCTGATTCGAAGTATGAATCCGGCCACTACCGGATTACACAAACCGCCTTACGAAAGACCAACCCCGTTAGGGATCTTTGTCGTACAGGAAAAGAAGGAAAAGATGTTCTACACGGCAGACGGCGGTCAGGAGATAGTAGGTTTTGCCCCTTATGCCAGCCGTTTTTCCAACGGAGGATATGTACACGGGATTCCTGTGAACAATCCAAACGGGAAAATAGTGGAATTCAGCACCACATTAGGCACCACTCCCCGCTCCCATATGTGTGTCCGGAATGCAACGTCACATGCCAAATATGTGTATGACTGGGCACCGGTCGGGAAGGCATTAGTAATAGTAATCGAATGAAAATGTGAAAATTATATAGGTTTTTTTGAGAATCATTGACTTTTTCACTCCGGTCGTTTAACACTATATTCTTTATATTTGTATGTGAGCTTATATGAAATATGTTTAACCGTTCAAATAACAAAACCCATAAACGATGAAAAAAATTCTATTTGTTCTAATTCTATGTGTATTATTCATTCCAGGCAAATTACAAACTCTTCAGCTCCCGCAACCGGATGCACCGGAGATTGTGGAACTGAAATGCCAGGAGCTATATGAAGAAATAGGCCTGGAAGGTATTGTGAACTATAAAGCTTTTGAACAGGCGATATTGGGATTCCATCAGGTTGACCGGAAAAATAAAGATATTATCGCCGTGATCGATTTCTCTAAACCTTCTACGGAAGAACGTTTATATGTGATTGATCTGGAAGAAAAAGAGCTTTTGTTTATCTCTCATGTGTCCCACGGAAAAAATAGTGGGGATGTACTACCCACCTCTTTCTCGAATGTAAACGGATCTTTCCAGAGTTCCTTGGGATTCTTCGTCACCGAAGGAACCTATTCCGGCAGAGGAGGATATTCTTTGATCCTGGATGGACTGGAAAAAGGTATTAACGATAAAGCCAAAGAACGCTCTATTGTGATGCACGGTTCCCGGAACGCGAACCCGTCTGTGATCAATAAAAGAGGAAGCCTTGGACGTAGTTTAGGATGCCCGGCCATGCCGGAGGCTGTTACCAAGCCTATCATCAATACATTAAAAGGGGGTGCTATTGTCTATATTTTTGCAGATGATGAAGAGTATGTGGAACAAAGCCCCATACTTGCGAATGCATCCTATGCTGCTTAATCAGTCTAAAAAATAACATTTGAACCTTCATAGAAAAAGGGGCAGAACCATCCGGTAGGATGATCACTGTCCCTTTTTTGTGACTATGCAAAAAATATTTTTCCTGACAACTACCTTCCCTGCTCCCACTATTCATTCCAAACCTGAACGATGTTTCCTTTTATAAAGGAAATCCTGCCATCTTTCTTCCGGGGTTCCCTGGCTGAACATTTCGAACCGGCCCATCGTAAACAGCAGGTCAGAGAGACGGTTTATGAATTGAAGAATACTTTCCGGAACTTTGTCTACACGGTTCAAGGTCCATAAATGTCGCTCTGCGCGGCGGGCCACTGCTCTGGCAAGCTGTAAATGGGACGATACCAGATTCCCGCCCGGAAGGATGAAGAAATGGCTCTCCTCCATCTCCGCGGTCAGTGCATCGATCTGTGATTCACACCAGACCGTGATCTCCTCATCCAACACATTCGGATTGACTGAACGGATAGCTTCCGGAGTAGCCACCTGCGACATGATCACCATCATCTCTTTTTGTATACGGAACAAGACCTGCTGCCAGGGATGTTCTCCGGGCAGAAAGGCACGCACGACTCCTAACAGACTGTTTAACTCATCCAAGGTCCCGTTGGCTTCAATACGGATATCATCTTTTTCCACCCGTTCTCCCCCATGGATTTTTGTTTTTCCCTTATCTCCTCCTCTGGTGTATATTCTCATATGGTATGTTATAAAAAAGTAGTTAACTCTTTTGAGTACCGGGTCAATTAACTCCCGATTCCAATACAAATGTAAGAAATAAGGTATCTTTTTATGAACTTAATCGTACCTTTACTTCGTTTTAATAGGAAAGTTATTGTATATGATACGGCAATGTGCCATTATTTTCGGATGCCTGGCGTTAGGAGAACTGATTGTCTGGTTGACCGGAGTCCCCTTTCCCTCCAGTATAGTAGGGATGCTTCTACTTACTCTTTTCCTTAAACTGGGATGGGTAAAATTGCGTTGGATAAAAGGGTTAGCAGATTTTCTGGTATCCAACCTGGGTTTCTTTTTTGTTCCTCCCGGAGTAGCCCTGATGTTATATTTTGATGTGATCCAGGCACAATTCTGGCCCATCCTCATCGCTTCCGTAGTCAGTACGTTATTGGTATTAGTAGTTACCGGGTGGGTTCACCAATTATCCAGAAAGACTCATGGAATATTTAGAAAATGAGTTTTTCCTGCTGGCACTTACTTTCGGGATCTTTTTCGTGGCCCGTCAACTACAGAAAAAGACAGGGATCCTGCTTTTTAATCCCATCCTCCTTACCATTGCCTGTCTGATCCTTTTCCTGAAAATGACAGGTATCAGCTATGAGACCTACAACAAAGGAGGCTATCTGATTGAATTCTGGCTGAAACCTGCCATCGTAGCGTTGGGAGTTCCCCTCTACCTACAATTAGAAGCGATCAAAAAAACAATGGTTTCCCATTCTGCTATCCCAGTTAGCAGGCTGTGTAACCGGGATCTTTTCCGTAGTTCTGACAGCTAAACTCTTAGGAGCCACCCAGGAAGTGATCTTGTCTTTAGCTGCCAAGTCGGTCACGACACCCATTGCGATCGAAGTAACCCAAGCGGTTGGAGGAATCCCTTCTTTAACAGCCGCCGTCGTGATCTGTGTGGGAATATTCGGAGCGATCTTCGGTTTCCGGGTATTGAAAATCACGCAGGTCGGAAGTCCGATTGCACAAGGTTTATCTATCGGTGCGGCCTCTCACGCCGTAGGTGCCTCCACAGCGATGAACTACAGTAGTAAATACGGAGCCTACGCCAGTTTAGGATTGATCCTGAACGGCATCCTGACTGCCCTCCTTACTCCTACGATCCTGAGTTTGATGGGGATTCTTTAGCATACTGAACTCACATCCGCAGTATAGCTGGTTATAGAACCGGTTTTCGGCTAACAGGATACGCCGGCGTTCACTCAATCCATCTTTCCGCCAGTTCTTTTCCCAAAACTCCACCCCTTCATAGCAGGAAGCGGCTTCATGTCCGGCTTCGGCGATCTGTTGGAGGCTTTTCCAACGGGAAGAAGCTAAGGTAGTGGCAAACCGGGTAAACCCTTTCTCATAAGCGACCTTGGCCGTTGCTTTCATCCGCATCTTGAAACAGGCCAGGCACCGCCGGCCTCTTTCCGGCTCCTGCTCCATCCCTTTGATTTCACAAACCCATCCCATGTGGTCGTAATCATCATCTATCACCTCCAACCCCAGCGAAAGGGCGTACCGCATACACTCCGCTTTCCGGATGTTATATTCCTCTTCCGGATAGATATTCGGATTATAGAAATAAAGTACCGGGCGTATGTCATGTGCCAGCAACCATTCAATGATCGCTGCTGAACAGGGGGCACAGCAGGTATGAAGTAACAGCATAGGGAAACGTTCTTTCCTGCAAAGGTACACCTTTTGCTCTAAATTGTATGCCGGGATTAAACCATTCCCGTTTTTTCTGCTCTAAATAAATGGTAAATTATATACCTGGAGCAGATCAATAAAGAAAAAACGTTACTTAGAAGAATAAAATAGTACAAAAAACGGATAGATGTTCATCTATTCATACTATTTCTCATTATCTTCGTAGTCTGGAGAATTATTATTTGTTCCCTGAATTGTAAATCTAATAACATAAATTATTCCTAAACCAATTAATTTAATAAAATGAAACGTCGTGAATTCTTAAAGACCAGTGCAGTAGCAGGTGCAGCACTGACGTTAAATTTCGAGGGGCTGAGTGCCGCTCTTACTAATCATACGTTAGCTGTAGAAAGCACACCGGACATGGTGGCCGTGATGGGCGGTGAACCGGAAGCGATGCTGGATAGGGCCTTACAGGAACTTGGAGGCATTGAAAAGTTCGTGAAGAAAGGACAGAAAATCGTTATCAAACCGAACATCGGCTGGGACCGGACACCTGAATTAGCAGGAAATACCAATCCGAAGCTTGTACAGGCGTTAGTAAAGAAATGTCTGGATGCCGGCGCGTCTAAAGTGACTGTGTTTGACCACACTTGTGACGAATGGCGTAAATGCTACGTAACCAGTGGTATTGAAGAGGCGGTGAAAGCAGCCGGAGGCGTGATCGTTCCGGGGAATGATGAAAAATATTACAAAGAGGTACCCCTTCCGAAAGGAATCAGCCTGAAATCGACAAAGATCCATGAAGCACTTCTGGAAGCCGATGCATGGATTAATGTACCGGTATTGAAAAACCATGGAGGGGCCAAACTGACCTGTGCCATGAAGAACTATATGGGGATTGTGTGGGACCGCCGTTATTTCCATCAGAACGACCTGCAACAATGTATAGCAGACGTATGTACCTGGGATAAAAAACCGGTGTTAAACATTGTGGATGCTTATCGTATTATGCACCAGAATGGTCCTCAGGGTAAAAGCGCGGCAGATGTGGCCACTCTGAAATCCCTGATTGCTTCCCCGAACATAGTAGCGATTGATACTGCTGCCTTAGGCTTGTTCAACCAGGTGAAAAAACTGGATATGGAAGCAGTAGGCCACATCGGTAAAGGGGAAGAACTCAAACTGGGCACTACCAACCTGAAAAAGGTAAATATCAAACGTATCAAAATATAAGAATGAAGTCATTTAATCATCTCAAGTGGCTGCGGGTCTTCCTGGCAGCCCTCTTCTTTATACCAATTTTTCTCCTTTTTGTTGACTTTGCGGTTCTGATACCGGAAGGAGTCAGCAAGATCCTTCACTTACAGATCATACCGGCCTTTTTAGGAGGTTTTATCGGGCTGTTCATCCTGCAAATCGTCTTAGGATTGATCTTTGGCCGAATCTATTGCTCCACGATGTGCCCGGCAGGTGTTCTACAGGACTTGGTTAACCGTGTATTCTGCATAGGTAAAAAGAAAAAAAACGGGATCTACCGTTTTAAATATACCAAACCTATGAACCTGTTACGCTATGGCCTGCTGGCAATCACCCTCTTATTGGCAATCTTTGGGATCACTGAACTGATCGTCTGGTTAGATCCTTACAGTAATTTCGGCCGTATCGGAAGCAGTTTGTTCCGTCCGGCAGTGATCTGGGTCAATAATATCATAGCAGATGTAATGATGAGCATGGACAATTATACATTCTACCATGTCACCATTAAAACAGTTACCACTGCCTCTTTAGTGGCGGCCCTGACGATTTTGGTGACCTTCATCGTCATGGTTATCTTCCGGGGGCGTCTGTTCTGTAACACACTGTGCCCGGTAGGTGCCCTGTTGAGCTTAGTTTCCCGTTATTCCCTGTTCAAAATATCTTTTGACAGTGAAAGTTGTAACAATTGCGGAATCTGCGAACGCACCTGTAAGGCTGAAGCCATTGACAGTAAAAATATGCAGGTGGATATGTCCCGCTGTGTAGACTGTTTTAATTGTGTATCCTCCTGTAAAAAAGGATCGCTGCAATACCGATTCAAACCTTCTTTCAAAAAGGAAAAAGAAGCAGTCTCCTCTATGGCAACCACCACAGATCCTATGGTAAATACCCGCCGTTCTTTTCTGGCAACCGGCGCTACGGTTGCAGCCACCCTTCCGGTGGTCTCCGCCGTTGCAAAGACCATGAAAAAGGAGGACGAAGAGGTAGAGAGCCGTCACTGGCCACCGGTTCTTCCTCCGGGTGCAATCAACATAGAACGTTTCAAGGATAAATGTACGGGCTGTCATCTGTGCGTGACTAAATGCCCAAGCCAGGTATTGCGACCCGCAGGTCTGCAATATGGTTTTGGCTACCTGCTGCGTCCTTACGTATCCTACTATGATAGCTATTGCAATTATGAATGTACGATCTGTTCCCAGGTCTGTCCGACCCATGCCTTGAAACCATTGACAGTAGAGGAAAAGGTCACTACCCAGATCGGGATCGCCACCTTCTTTATAGATCGTTGCATTGTCAATACGGAAGAGACAGATTGCGGAGCCTGCTCTGAGCACTGCCCTACCCAGGCCGTACATATGATTCCCTATAAAGGGACCCTGACCATCCCGCAGGTAGAGCCGGATCTTTGTATTGGTTGCGGAGGTTGTGAATCCATCTGTCCGGTCAATCCGGATCGTGCGATCATCATCAAATCCAATTTAGTCCACGCATACGTCGAAAAACCAGCCGAAGAAGAAGCTATTGAAATTGAAATCGACGGATTCGGATTTTAAGAAGTATATATCAGTAGTTAAAGGAGTGAAGGAGTTCTCATGGTTAGCGGACGCGAATGGATTCTTCGACAGCGAAGAAGAGGCAGAACAATCCGGAATATTAAATCCCTGACAGGGATTCAGCAATAGCCCAGGGATGAGCCATAGGCGATTCTCTGGGTAGAAACCGCCCCAGAACAACCCCAACGTGGGTTGCATACGGAAAAGCAGAGAGGTGAAACCTTTACAAGGTTACTATTAGGACTTATTTACCCAGGGTGTCGCTTCGCTCGACCCTGGGCTGTTGATGGATCCCCGTTAGGGATCAATTGCTCTGGACTGTTTTAAATAGTTTGAATTTTCTCTGCTAAATCCGTACCGGGAGAAACAGGAAGTACATCCTATCTATTTAGTTTTGCACCTTTTCTCCTAATGAGTGAAGCGGGTGATAACTCTCTGACACTTTTAATTACTCTTTTCAGGGCTTTGCTTTCCAGCCATAGGGAATATATTCCCAGGTTATTTTCTTATTTTCCTGGACTTCTACTAATAAAAACCCCTCTTTTGTGCCATGGAAAGAACCTTCCCACCAGTTAGCAGAAACGGCACCTCCTGTCACATAATGAACATCTTGTAAACGCATCTCTTCATGCAAATGCTGATGTCCCTGCAACACTAATTGAAGGTTATGACTCCCAAAAGCGGCTAATAATTCTTTGTAATTAGCAATCACATCTAAAAATACATACCGGCCCTCCACCACCGGATAATAGAGGGAATAGACCGGCACATGCGTACAACAAATGATAGGTGTGGAGGTAGGAACAGAAGACAGTTCGTTTTTCAGCCAATCCATTTGTTCCTCTCCGATGTAATAGCCCTTCTCCTCTTTCACCTGCACAGAGTTAAGAATAAAAAACCGAACTCCTTTTTCCTGAAACGTATAGTAAGAAGCACCAAAATATTTCCTGAAATATTCATCTCCCTGCGTATATTCTTTTTCGGGAGCGAAAAACCGGTCATGATTACCTACCGCCGGATGATAAGGGATCCCGGTCTGGTCTAAGGTATTTTTTATCACCCTATACATACTATCCACTGTCTGTTCCGGCATATTCTTCCCCATCCCGCTAACATCCACCATATCTCCTCCGGTCAGGATAAAATCCACATGTAGTTCTTTCACCTTTTCCAGCGCAGATAGCAACCCGTTATAGCGGTCATTCCGGTTCGCCTGGTCCAGATGGATGTCCGTCAGAAAAGCAAAACGGAGCGTTCCCGTTGATGGCTGCGCCTGTAGGGTGAGACACAAAAAACAAAAAAGAAAAAAAGAGATTCGTGTTTTCATATGGGTATAGTATAATCGTTTAAAGACCCAAAAATAGGTAAATCTATTCAGACGAAGAAAGATCTCCCGGCATAAGACAAAGATAAGGCAGCCTGGCAGGATGAATTCCGGGAACTTCCGGTTTTTCAATAAAAAAAGAGACATAAAATCCAGGGCCTTTAATCCGATCTATGCGCAGGAGCCCGGATAGTATACTTATTAGCTCTGGCTAATATACTTATTACGTCCGCTTAATATACTTATCCGGTGACGCTAATAAGTATATTAGCCTGGGCCGTTTATTCTTTATAAAAGGGCTTCTTTCTATTGTCTATTATTTTCAAATGGCTTATAAAGAATTACAAAAAAAGTATACTCTTTTAAGGTTAGGAGCTGTTTTAACAGGTACTTTAATTTTACTCTATCTTTATACCTATCTATTCATGGCTGGATTTGTCTTAGTGGAAATCATGCGTGAATTGATAGAATTATCCCTTTTTTAACCCTTATGCCGGCACATATCTCCGGATCTGTGCCTCTAAAAAATAAAAAAGCTAAGAAACAAAAAAGGTTCCTGAATCTATGATTCAGAAACCTTTCAAACTATCTTTGGGTGAAAGACGGGACTCGAACCCGCGACCCTCGGAACCACAATCCGATGCTCTAACCAACCGAGCTACAATCACCATGTTTCGTCTGGCAGAGTGGTTATCTCTTTAAGACGGTGCAAAGATAGGTATTCCTTTTTATTTTGCAAATATTCAGGATAAAAAAATCAAATATTTTTTCATTTATAAATAGCCTTCTTCCCTGCAAGGAGCGTGTTTCTCATTAAAGAGATAATGGTCATCGGACCGACTCCACCCGGTACCGGGGTGATATACGAACACTTAGGGGAAACTTCGTCAAATCGTACATCTCCGGTAAGTTTATATCCGCTTTTAGTCACGCTACTTGGCATCCGGGTCGTACCCACATCAATCACGACCGCTCCTTCTTTCACCATGTCTGCTTTCAGGAATTCAGGAACCCCTAAAGCGACAATAATAATGTCTGCCTGTAAACACATTTCTTTCAGGTTAGCTGAACGGCTGTGACACACCGTTACGGTACAATCACCGGGATAGGCTTTCTGCATCATCAGGTTGGCCATAGGCTTACCGACGATATTGCTACGTCCTAACACCACGCAGTGCTTACCACGGGTCTCAATATCATAGCGCTTCAATAACTCCAGTATGCCGGCCGGAGTGGCAGACAAAAAACAGGGAAGTCCAATGGACATGCGTCCGACATTAACCGGATGGAATCCATCTACATCTTTGCGGTAGTCAATCGCTTCAATGATCTTCTGTTCGGAAATATGTTTCGGTAAAGGTAACTGCACAATGAAACCGTCTACATCCGGGTCGTTGTTCAGACGGTCTACACAGGCTAACAATTCTTCTTCTGTTACATCGTCTTCATAGCGGATCAGTGAGGATTTAAAACCTACTTCTTCGCAGGTTTTCACTTTACTGGCTACATAGGTTTCACTACCGCCGTCATGACCGACCAATACGGCAGCCAGATGAGGGATCTTCCCTCCTGCTTCTTTTATGCGGCTTACCTCTTCTGCGATCTCTTGTTTCATCCGGGCAGATACGGCCCTTCCATCGATTAATTGCATAGATTGTATTTTAGTTGACTAATTCTTATTTTTAACAAAGATAACGAATCCGGCATGGTTTTCAAAACCAGGGACGGAAATAAGAAAGGGGCGCACATGTGCACCCCTTATCCTGTATGTTTATCTTCTGAATGAAGGTAACTTCTTACCACCTGGCTTTGCTGTCGTGAGCATACGCATCATTTTGCGTGTCTCTTCAAACTGCTTTAAGAGCTTATTGACCTCCTGGATCGTCGTTCCGCTACCTTTGGCGATACGCTGGCGGCGGGAACCATTCAGCAGGGCGGGATTGCTACGCTCAGCAGGCGTCATGGAATAGATGATTGCTTCAATACTTTTGAATGCGTTGTCATCAATATCAATATCTTTCAGGGCTTTCCCTACCCCCGGGATCATCGAAGCTAACTCTTTCAGGTTACCCATCTTCTTGATCCGCTGGATCTGGGAGATAAAGTCATTGAAGTCAAACTGGTTCTTGGCGATCTTTTTCTGGAGACGTTTGGCCTCTTCTTCATCATATTGTTCCTGTGCACGTTCCACTAGTGAAACAATGTCCCCCATACCAAGGATACGGTCTGCCATACGTTCGGGATGGAACACATCCAGCGCATCCATTTTCTCTCCTGTACCGACAAACTTGATCGGCTTGTCAACTACCGTACGGATAGAAAGAGCGGCACCACCACGGGTATCGCCGTCTAATTTGGTCAACACGACTCCGTCAAAGTCCAGACGGTCATTAAATTCTTTTGCCGTGTTTACAGCGTCCTGACCGGTCATAGAGTCTACTACGAACAGGATCTCATCCGGTTGAATAGCATTTTTGATCGCAGTGATCTCGTTCATCATCTGCTCATCAATAGCCAGACGTCCGGCCGTATCGACGATCACCAGGTCATTCCCGTTTGCTTTTGCTTCCCGGATCGCATTTTGTGCGATCTCGACCGGATTTTTGTTCTCCGGTTCCGAATAGACAGGCACCCCAATCTGTTCACCTAACACTTTCAACTGCTCGATCGCAGCAGGACGATACACGTCACCGGCTACCAACAGTGGTTTCATTCCTTTTTTGGTTTTCAGCATGTTGGCCAGCTTACCGGTAAAGGTGGTCTTACCGGAACCCTGCAGACCAGACATCAGGATCACGGAAGGAGATCCTTTCAGTTCAATCTCAGTGGCAGTTCCTCCCATCAAAGTAGCCAGTTCATCGTGAACGATCTTCACCATCAACTGGCTTGGCTTTACAGAGGTCAATACATTCTGACCTAACGCTTTTACCTTAACTGTATCCGTAAATTGCTTGGCAACTTTGTAGTTCACGTCCGCATCCAAAAGAGCCCGGCGCACATCTTTCAACGTTTCTGCCACGTTGATCTCCGTGATCTTGCCCTCTCCTTTCAGTAGTTTAAACGATCTGTCTAACCTTTCGCTTAAATTTTCAAACATAATGGTATATGATTTTTATTTTTTTCCAAATAACAGGATGCAAAGGTAAGAAATAAGTGCATGCAGACAAAATCTATCGAAGAGGTATTAATTGTTTTCCGGATAGATACGTTTGAATTTTAAGGTATAATGGTCACTTTCCATGACGAGAGAACTGGTTGTGTAGGTGAAGCGGTTCATCTCTTTTAATCTGTCTACATAGGATTGGTCATCTCCGTAGGTCGTATCTCCACCCGTTTGATTGTGGACGGTCAGTGAGATAGCGCTTTGATTGGAGAATACCTGGAAGGTTCCGCTAAACTCCCGGGCAGCACTCACACCGGTAAAGTGATCTTTTGATCCGAAAGAGAGAGTGTAATACGCATCGCCTTCCCGCTGGGGAGTGGTGGTCTGGTTCGTATTCTTATTGACGGTTTCGGTCAGTCTCCATTTCGTATCGGTCAGGATATCATTATTTTTATCTTCTTTTTCATCACAGGAGGTGAATAACAGGAGTAACAAAGAGAAGACCGTACATAGAAATCTTTTTTCCATACAGATAATTTTTATAGGATACATTTATATGATTACAAGCATAGTTCTATCCGATAGAACCTGATGATGTATTATAAACAAATAAAAGAATGAAAAGTTATTATCTGATGCTCTGTTTCCTGTTTTCCGGCAACCCATGCGGATGAATATATTCAACATTCATCCGCATCCTGAAAATCAGATCACCTGCACAAAGTCATATTGGAACGGTTCTTCTGATTCATGGGCTTCATACATCCGGAAGTGGGAATCTAACCCGTAACCCTGAACCGCGGCATCCAACGCCGCAGTCATTTCTTTCAGGTCAACAGCTAAAAGAAATTTCGTCTGCAAATGTTGGTAAATCTCGCAAATCAGACAGGCGAATGG
>JAJQEE010000170.1 GCA_021201865.1 Tannerellaceae bacterium
TTCGCTTCGCTCAGCCCTGGGCTGTTGCTGGTATCCTTACAGGATAGAATAATCAATATCTAAGATATTTACAAGAGAACTTAACAGCCCTGCGGCGATTCCGTGGCCTAACGTATAGTAGGCCTACGGCCTGCAAAAGATTAGCCTGTAGAGACATTCACCCGCTTTGACAACAACATAAAAAAGTCCGGAAATAAGTATTGAACCTTATTCCCGGACGATCTCATTACATCCATTATATGTCAAACCGATCTTTTTATTCGACCCGTTCACGACGTTCCTGGCGGCCCTCTCTTTGTTTTTTCGGTCTTTCTATAACCGACATGGAAACATTTCCACCACTACTGATATCATAGCTATACGAGATTTCATTGTTCCCTTCGATAAAAGTATAAAAGACATTTTTCAATACCCCTTTTTCCTTTTCTTCAATGACCCGGATCGCATCTTTTTTGTCCGCTTCAAAAGCCTTTTTGATCTCTTCTGTCAAAGCCGGATTCTCCCGGAACGAAACCGTTACCAGATTTTGTTCCAATTCCCGTGTCGTCTCATTTTTTCTCTGGACCACACTAACGGTCACCCCATCCATATTCTCACATTTCTGTACGAACGCCTTCAATGCATTCTGGGCCTCTGCCTGACCGGCAAACATTCCGCCCAATACCAGCATAACGGATAAGATCCTTTTCTTTGTTTTCATCTCATTTCAAGTTTTATGATTACTACTTATTCCCGATTATTTTTTTCATCTCCTCCCGGGCAATCTCCCCTTCAAACTGATTCATCAGACATTGATAGGGATCTTCCACATAGTCGATATAGGAAAGTGTTTTTTCTTCATACCGGTTCAGCCGGGAAATCTTTTTTTCTACCTCCCTGACATGCAGGTGGGAACGTTCAATCTCTTCGCTTATTCGTTGCGGGTCCGTGATCCGGATTCCATTTTCTACGATATAACTACCTTCATACGGATCAAAATCCTCTGCTCCAGTAAAATATGTTTTCCCTACGATTAGCAGCAGGATCACAGCAGCCACTGCTGTCAGGGTAACCAGCCATTTTTCTACCGGTTCTTTTCTGTTCAGTTTAGAAACCGTTCCCTCTTTTTCATGGATCTCCGTTTTCAGGTCCGTTTCCAGATAATGAAACACTTTTCTGTAGGACTCCAGATGCGCCGGGATCTCCTGCTGAGAAAAAAACCGGTACAATTGTTCCTCTTCCTGATTCGTCGTTTCTCCTTCAAAAAAACGATCGATCAACTTTTCTATATATATGAGTTCCTCTTTTTTCATGTCATTGCATTTTTTGAAATACTTCCCTGACCCGCTTCCGGGCCCGTGATAAATTCATCCGGATCGCTTCCGGACTACTTCCGGTCAGTTCGGCGATCTCTTCCACTTCAAATCCATCCACATGCTTCATGCGCAGAACTGTTTGTTGCAGGTTGGGTAGTTGGTCCACGATCCTCATAACCTGAGTCACCTCATCTTTTTGTTCCAGTTGTTTATGCGGACTCAGGGAGGGGCTGACCAACCGTTGCTCATCCGGACTTTCATACGAACGTTGCAGGACTTTCAGCCGGTTCAGGCAAAGATGTTTGGTAATCTGTACACATAAAGCCGGGATGCTATTGTAATGATCCAGCTCTTCCCGCATATACCATAGTTTCAGAAAAACCTCCTGCACAATATCTTCAGAGTCTTCCGTACTATCCAGTAAGCGTTGAGCATAAAACATCAACTGATTACGCAAGGGTACCACTTCATTTTTAAACTGTTCCTGTTCCATGTTATAAGAATGACAATCCGGAAAAGAAAACGTAACATCCGGACATAAAGAAAATCATATTTTTTTGGAAAAACAGGTTTCCCAAAAGTTTTCTTCCCAGCCGCATAGTGGTGACCCGTACATTCCCCTGTTTACACACCTCTCCACTGCATGAAATTTGTCGATTTCATCTCTCATCTCTAATATCAACTTCTATCTTTTTAGTATACAACTGATTAAAGCATTAGAGATGCATTTTTTGCATCTCTAATCATCTCTCATCTCTCATGCGGACAGATCACTCTTTCTCCTTCTTCAAAATATAGACTTTATGGGTACCACTCCCGGTAGTACCCATCCCCGAGGACACCGTCCGTGGAAACAATACCGGGTTCTCTTCTTCTTTGGATGGTCCCGGCTTTTTCAAAAAGTCATAATAGATTGTCATAAGGCCAAGCGTTTAAATTTAGTTTCATGCCTGCAAATTCATATATTTTTCAGGAGCCTTTCTTCGTCTCCCGCACGAGAGTCATATGTCTTTCACGTGGAAGTCATACGACTCCCGCCTGGGAGACGCATAACTTCCGCCTGAAAGACAAAGATTTACCCGTGATAAATATAAAAAATAGTCGGCAGAAAACCCTCTTTTTATGCCATCTTTTTTATATGTCACCATGAAAGGAAACCACTATCACGTAACCGAAAAAGAGTATGAGGGATGAGAGATGATTAGAGATGCATTTTTCGCATCTCTAATACTTTAATCATCTGTATTCTAAAAGGATAAAAGCAAATATTAGAGATGATAGATGAAATCGACAAATTTCATGTAGTGAAGAAGTTTGAGCGTTTTCTGTTAAAATTCCGGTGTTCTCCGGGCAGGCACTATCGTTTATACATATCTTTCTTCAGGCCATAGGCCTATTATACGTCAGCCCCCGGGCATTGCCCAGTCATGTTCGGAAGATTTTTCGAAAGGTGATTGGTGAAGGGTGACCTTTATCTCTTAAGTCCTGAAAGGACGCCATATAATAGCCTGGGATGCAAATCCCAGGTAGAGAAATCCCCACCCGGGGTGTGCTGTAGGTACACCCCATCTCATGGAAACAATCGGTTGCTATATGCAGTGTCGTGCTTACAGCACTCCATGGACTCCTGATACCTGACTGGGATTTGCATCCCAGGCTATTATATGGCGTCCTTTCAGGACTTAAGAGATAAAGGTCACCCTTCACCAATCACCTTTCGAAAAATCTTCCGAACATGACTGGGCAATGCCCGGGGCTAAGATATACTACCCCCTAATTGAGTGTAAGATTACATATATTGAATTAAGAAGTTTATATATAAACAAAAAAGGTATGCTAAAATTCTTAGCATACCTTTCCATATAATTATTGAAATCTGATTAGTTGAAAATATAACGCAAACCTACCTGTAACTGCCAGCAGTTAACTGAGTTTTTGTAGGTATCAAATGTTTTAGAGATCAACTCTCTTTCGCCACCTTCCGTATTGTAGTGCATACTGTAAGTCGGCACATTGTTTTCATTTACACCTTCATATTTCAGGACTTTTCCGTTGTTGGAAACTGAATTTGTTTTAGCAGCTCCCCAACTATCTTTAAACAGGTTACCAATGTTCAGGATGTCGAACGTTACCTGTAAAGTATTCGTTGTTTTACCAGCTTTTACAGTGAAATCTTTTGTCAGTTTCACATCAAAACGGTTCACCCATGGTAAAGAAGCAGAATAGGCTTCTGCATATTCACCTTTATGTTTTTTCAGATAGGGATCCTGATTTACAAATTTCCAGAACGCATCTGCCTGTTCAGCAGCCGTGAAGATCACTTCACCACCCGACACCTGATCAACGAACGTCAGTTCATCTTTTGATTTTGGGATATACATCAGGTCCATATTTACTCCGTCCTGATTCATGTCATTAGAGTAAACATAACTGTAGCGTGTAGAAGCGTAACCATTATAATATCCCATATTATAACCGGAATAGTAGATACCTACAGTGGTTCCATTCCAGGTATTACAGGTTGGGATACGATAAGTCAGAGAAGCTACAATTTTGTTAGGAGCTACATACTGGGAGTTCTGTAATCCTAACTGGTTAGGGCCGTTTACAGAAGGTTGTCCGCTCCATGCAGAAGCAGCCTGGCTACCTGGATTACCTGAAATTTCTTTTACAACTGTATGTGTATAAGCAAACATCACACTCAGATTTCTTACAGGTTCGGCAGTTACGGTTGCATTTAATGTATATCCATATCCTTTGCTGGTGTTTGTCAGAATCATTGCTTCAGCAACATCCTTATTGATCACACTATTACTTACACCTCCTTTATTTGTACCAGGATACATATAACGATTGTCCGGACCATTAAAGGTTGGCAAATCATCTACATCCATCATATTGATATTTTCCTGAGCGATTGCATTAATATCTTTCGAATACATTCCTTCTAAAGTCAGAGCAAGAGGGAATGAAACCGGAAGTTGATAGTCTGCTGCCAACGTTGTTTTCCATACTTGTGGTAATTTGAAGTTACGATCAACTGCCGCAATAGAACTTGGCAGAGTCGCTTCTGCCTGATCAGGAAGGCCCAACAGTTGTTTCATATCGTCCACATTTGTAACAAAATTGTTTTTAAACTTTGCCAGGACTGTGGCATCTGATGTTTCATACGGATTCTGGATCATACCACTGTTTGTTGGCATATTGGTAAAGAATACCAAAGGAATACGTCCGGTAAAAATACCTGTTCCACCTCGTACTTTCAGGGTTTTATCTCCTCGTACATCCCAGTTAAAACCTACACGTGGAGACCAAAGCACTCTTGATTTAGGCCAAAGTCCTGTGTTAATGGTCCGTCCGTCTTTAAATTTAGCAGCAGAGATGGCTGTGTTTTCCTCCAGGTCATTCAGATAGGCCGTGCGATCACCTCTGATACCAACTGTCAGTTTAAAACGATTGGTAATATCCCATTCATCCTGTGCATAAAATGCAAACTGACCGAAACGAAGTTCTGCTGCCGGATTCATTTCTCCACCATAACCATACGTAAGACCAAAGGCAGTAGGTGCTTCTCCGTTAACGAAATCATCATAGCTGGCATACCGGTAATAACCTGTACCATATTTCATATAGGAGTTAGATACCCATATATCTTCATAACCGATACCTGCAGTAAGTTTATGCGCTCCTACATAATAGGTAAAGTTATCTACAATGGTATAGGTATTGTTTTTCACACCATTATTCCAGGTAAACAATTCATATCCGGCACCCATAAAAGCATCTCCGTCTTTCCAGATATCAATATGAGGGAACGGACTGGAATTAGAACCACGCATATCTTCTATTTTAGTAAATGTTCCTAAGATCTGGTTTGACATTTTGTCACTGATCCGGCTGTTTAATTCAGCAGATAATGAATTTACCAGATTATCTGTGGTGTAACAGTTATCACGGAAGGCCATACTTTGTGCGGAGATACGGTTAGAACCTGCACGTGGATTAGGTGCTGAGGTCCCGTTTGTCTGGGAATCTTTTGTGTTTTTTGTATAGTTATAACGAACCATTAATTTATTTGCCTGGTTGATATTCCAGTCTATACGAGCTAAAATCTTCTTATTATTAGTTCCTCCGCTATAATCTGTGTAAGAACCCGGATTATATCCATATTTATTTTGCAGTACGCTGGCAAAATTCTCCATATCCTGTGCAGTTACACGGGATACCATCTGATCCGCGTTGGCTACTCCATCCTGAGATAATTTCCACTTGTGGATAGGAGAAGGAGAATCTTCTATCTCTCCGTTCACAAAGAAGAACAGTTTATCTTTAATGATGGGTCCCCCTAATGTAAAACCATATGTTTTCGTTGATTCCGGAGCACGGGTATCCAAATCTACTCCATCGACTGAGTTACCTCTTAACTTTTCATTTCTTACGAACATATAAGCCGTACCTTTATAGGTATTGGTACCCCCTTTGGTAATGGCATTGATACCTGCACCTACGAAGTTTGCCTGACGTACATCATAAGGAGCAATAGAAACCTGTAACTCCTCAATCGCATCCAAAGAGATCGGATTACCACCACCCGGCAAATCGTTACTCAAACCAAAGTTATTGTTAAAGTTTGCACCGTCAATGGTGATATTATTTAAACGACCGTCACGTCCGGCGAAACCTGTGCTACCTCCCGAATAAGGAGACAAACGGGTAAAATCGTTCAAACTACGGCTGATAGACGGCAACATAGTCAACTGGCTGTTGCTGATATTGGTTGCAGCACCGGTTTTTTCTCCGGCAAATTTAGAACGGGAAGCTACGATAATTACCTCATCCAGCAATTCGGAGGATTGACTGAGTGTGGCATCCAACATATAGGCTTCTCCTAATTGTAGGGTGATACCTGTGTAAATGGCCGTTTGGTAACCGATGTAGGAGATCTCCACCGAGTAAGGACCTCCGGTACGCATTCCCTGCAGAGAGAAACGTCCGTCTACGTTGGTAATTGTACCGTACCGTGTACCGGAAGGTTCGTGAACAGCCTGGATGGTTGCACCGATCACGGGCTCATCACCTTCCATTACCCTTCCGTTCATCGCGGAAGTAGTAACCTGTGCATGTACATTCATCGTGAGTGCAAATAAACTCACCATTAAAAACAAAGCAATTTTTTTACCATGGAACTCATTGGTTTAGTTTGATCACTTAAATTGATAGTAATTATTGTTTTTTGGAAATTTTGAAGCGCGCGGTTGATAGTCATGTATTGTAATACTTTTTTCCGGTCTGTTCCGGAGGAAGTGTCTGTACCGACAATACACTCTCTACTATCAGGATTCATAGGTAGAGTTGAGGGGTGACTCATAAGATAACCTTTTATCTCTTTCAGACTCATTCGTAAAATGATTTGCAAAAATACATTTTTTTCTTAAAATAACTTTCTCTTGAACTAATATATGTTATTGTGAGTGCAAAAATAGACTCCTCATATGACAAACAGATGACAACCGGACTACAACTGCATGTAAGAGCAGATGAACTACTAAAAAAGGTGCCCAAAACTTTTGGACACCTTTTTTCTATTTTTCGAACCTGACTTTTACTTCTCCGATATGGCTACCCTGCCCACCGACCTGGTAGACCAGCACTTCTGATCCGGCCAGGTTTTGTTTGATGGTTGGTTCATCCAAGATTGTATGGGAATGCCCACCAATGATGATGTCAACAAATTCCGAATTCTCTGCCAGTTTCAGGTCCGGTTCATATCCGATATGACTCAGGCAGATCACCAGATCACATTTTTTCTTTTTCTTCAATATTTCCGCATATTGATTTACCGTATCCATAATTGGCAGGAATTTCATTCCCTCATATTTATCTTTCTGGATCAATCCTTCCGGATCAATGCCCACTCCTACGATGCCTACTTTGAGATCTCCCTTTTTCAGGATTACATAAGGCTGCGTCATGCCCTCCATCGGGGTTCCTGTGAAATCATAATTACAACAGATCACCGGACATTTCAGGTCTTTCAGTATCATTTGTAATGTGTCTAATCCGTAATCAAATTCATGATTTCCGATCGTCACCGCATCATATCCCAACCGGTTCATAGATTCGACCTCTACTCTTCCTTTAAACAGATTGTAATAGGGAGTTCCCTGGACAAAATCACCGGCATCTAACAGGATCACCAACGGATTGACAGCCCGGACACTATCAATCACAGCTTTCCGGTTCACGACTCCACCCTTACCCGGATTATAAAAATCGGTAGCTGGTAACGGCTCTATCCGGCTATGCGTATCATTGGTATGAAGGATCACTAATTCTTTCTGCTCCTGTGCCTGAAGCATCATGGCCATCATCCAGAAGCATACGATAAAATAATATTTCATTTTCATAGAGTTCATCTTTATTTTCCGTTATTCAAGGATCACGATCCGTTGGTCCGTAGCAGATCCTACCTCTTTTCCCGCTGCCTGCATACGGGAGACATATTCAATCATATAATCACGAAGAGTGATGCCAGTCGGCACTGCTGAAACAGCTTTCGTCAATGCCTGCATTCCATTGTTTCCTTCCGCCAGATAGTCCAGCGTCACGATGGTATAGATCCGGTCATCCTGCACCGGCTCTCCATTGATCAGGGCTTCGACGATCTCTTTGTTTTTTATTTTCAAACGGACGGTTGAAGAGATCCCGGCTCCACCCATACGGGCGTAAGCGTCAAAGACTTCTTTTACCTGTTCTCCCTTGAGTTTTAAGGTGACTAATTCGTTTTCAAAAGGATAGGTATTGTAGAGATCCCCCAGTTTGATCTCTCCCTGTACGATCGGTGACCGATGTCCATGTACGTTCATCAGGGTAAAATCAATCTTCTCTCCATCCGTATACCGGGTGTCTAATGTCATCATGACATCGGAGGTGAAATTGGTCAGTGCACTTTCCGGTTTGGCAGCATACATATCTACGGTTGAAATCCCAACAACCACATTCATTTCCTGGTCCATCTGGCTTTTATAGACATCTATAAAGTGTGCCACTTCCGTATCCGGTTGAGATGCTTCTACCACAGGAATATATTTTCCGTCCATAGATACGACCTGATAACCTGACTGGCAACTACTGAAAAACAATAAGATAGAAGTAGTTGCTATTCCGACTCTGTTGCGGAAACCTGCAAAGGTTCCGGACAAAGTACATACATCTTTTTTCATTCCGTTAATCGTTAAAAGTATTCTTTTTCAAAATCCATCCCGGATTTTAGGGTACAAAGAAACAATATTTTTGTTACAAAATTATTACGTCTGTAAAAATTAATTTCGAAAGTGACAAATAGTTAAGTAATGACTCCACAAGAGTTAAATTATGAATTGGAGATGGACCTTCGCCAGTAACCCCGGGAAATCTTTTGTGGTCAGGTGTTATCTTTAATTCTCCTTTTGAGAAGGGTAAGGGGTGTGTTACGAACTCAAATGGGCATGAATTACGGATGTCCGTTATTTTGTAAGGTCCATTCAAATCTCAACAGGCATGAATGGAAAACAGATATGCGTAATTCTTATGTCTTTGTATCCATAACACACCCCCAACCCCTCTCCAGAGGGGAGATAAAGAGCTAATCTATAAAATATCTGTCTAAATTCTCCGACCAATCTGATTTTAATTGAAGATCGGTCCCGAGCCAAATAATCATGTCGAAAAACAGAGGTACACACCAGTAAGGGAGAATTATTAACCAGATTATAAAGTCTTTTTCCGCATGACGTATTTTTCAAAAAAGAGTTCCCGGTAGCTTCTACCGATCGCAATCTCATATTTTCCGATCTGGATATCATTGTTATCAAAGGCATCAATGTGATCTGTATTTACGATATAGGATTTATTGACCCTTAAAAAAGAGGAGGGCAAATGTTCCAGAATGGTTTTCAGATTCATCAGGGTGATGAGTCGCTGGTTTTCACATTGGATAATCACATAATCTTTGAGTCCTTCTATAAAAAGAATATCGCTGAAATGGACTTTTTGATAACGGCGTTCGGATTTCACAAAAATATAGTCATCTTCTATGCCCTCTATATGCTGCTTCTCTCCTTTTTTCAGCAGCGCATGATACGAGACGGCTTTTTGAACGGCTTTCCGGAACCGGCTCAACTCGATTGGTTTCACCAGATAATCAATGGCATTGATATTATATATTTCATTGGCATAATCGGTTTAGTCTTTCGTAAAAATAAACATCATAGAATCCGGAATCATCCGGACAAATTCAATCCCTGTGACCTGCGGCATCTGGATATCCGTAAAAATCAGATCCACCTCATTCTCTTTTATAAATCCAGCGGCAGACATCGCACTATGAAAAGTTCCGGCCAGTTCTAATTCCGGCATCTCTCCCACTAACAATTCCATGGCTTCCCGTGCCAGGGGTTCATCATCCACAATTATACATTTCATAGGCTTAATTTTAACTGAACCGTATAGTTCGTTTTTTCATTTATAATTTTCAATTCATGTTTTCCCGGATAGAGCAACTCCAGCCGGCGGGTTATATTTTTCAAACCTAATCCACCGGAACGTCCTTTCCGGGGTTCCCTGGCAGGTTTGGAATTCAGACAGATAAACAGCAGTTCCTGGTGTTCTACCTGAAAAGATAAATATACATACGATCCGGCTTCGCTGTCCTGGCTGTGTTTCACTGCATTTTCCACAAAAGGAATAAAAAGCAGAGGGGGCAGACTCACCTGGTCTATCTCTCCCTCTTTTGCGATCCGGCATTCAAACCGATCCCGGCGTATTTTCTCCAGATTCAGGAAATCATTCAGAAAATGGATATCGGAGGTAAGGGTTACTGTTTGTTTTGAACTGTCATTCATCTGATATCTTAACAGATCTTCCAGTTTAAACAACATCCGGGAAGCTTCTTTCCGGTCCTTTTTGATCAGCACATTCGCATTGTTCAGCATATTAAAAAGAAAATGTGGGTTGATCTGGCTTTTCAGATTATCCAACTCCGTCTGTAAGGTGGCAGATTCCAGTTCATTCTTCTTTTCATTGGAAAAGATCCAATGCTTTAAAACGATCATCGTGGAGATTCCACATAAAATCAGGGAGATAGTCAACATGGAAGATACAAAATTCAGGATCAGAAGCAGACTTCCCAGTTCTTCTAAAGCCTTATCCAGGTCATAGATCTGTAATTGGATGAAAGCAATAGAACATAATATGAGAAAAACAGTCACTACCAGAAATACCAGATAGTTCATTAATTGATTCTGCAGGAGGAATCGTCTGACGGCCCAGCGAAGATTAACCCAGACTGCAATTCCCAGAAAAATAAAATCACAGACCCCAATCAGCACACGCTGGAAAGGATTTACATATTCATCCGGTATAGAAAAAGCGATTCCCACTACCGTAATGACCAGTATGATTACCAGAAAAAGATACCGGGCGATCCGGTAGGAAGAGGCAATCAGGAAATCCTGTATGAAATCTGTTTTTAGTGTCATAGGTTACAGGCTCATTTTTAATTCGATCCAGCCATTTCCCGGCTCATTATTTTTAATAAACCGGCAGGTATATCCTTTTCCGAAAAGAATTTCCAACCGGTGATTCTGATCACTGAATACCTGGTCTGCCGGGTCATTTTTATCAAAGGAATTGATACGAAAAATCAATTCATTCTCTTTCCTGATCAAAAAGATCCGGATCATTTCTTCCTGATTGGTATTTCGTATTTTCTTTACAGTGTGCTGTACAAAAGGGAACAGGATCAGGGGAGGAATAAATGTATAAAGCAAATCCCCCTCCTGCAGGATTTTATAAGATATTTTTCCGGAGTATAATTGTTCAAGTTTGAGATAGTTGACCAGGAACTGGATTTCACTACTCAATAAGACTCTTTGATTTTCACCATCATATAACTGATAACGAAGGATCCGGCTCAAAAGAATAATTATTTCAGAAGCTTTTCCCGGCTCTTCTAAAGCCAGGTTTCCTGTTTTGTTCAACACATTAAACAGGAAACCTGGATTTATCTGTTCTTTCAGCTTTTCCACTTCTGTTCTTAAACGGTTTTTTTCCAGTTCTTTTACCTGCTGATCCTCCAAAATCCAATATTTCAACATTTTTGCCATAGAGAAGCCTATCAGAGACAAGGGTATTAAAAGCATTTGTTGCAGAAACAAATAGCTCACAGATCCTTCATACAAATAAGAGACCTCCTTTGGAATCAGATTAAACGTGTGGTGAAAATAGTATTCCTGCACATATTGGATAAGTATGATAAAGAAAGTCAGGATTAAAAGGGCTGTGATATATTTACCAAACTTCTTTCTGAGTAAATAACGTGGAAACAAAATAAAGAAATTAATATACCCTGCCAATAAATAAGTAATAAGACATCCAAAGGACACCAGGTAAACAAAAACTCCGAGTTCTTCAAAACCGTCGTTATACATGGAAACAATTTGTTCCGCGGAAATAATCATCACGCACAGGATTAACAGCATATGCCTGCAGATCCTGTATTGCGGAAGCATCAGGAGTTTATATAAGAAAGTCTGTTCATATCCGGAATCCGGTAATCTTTTCTCCATGCTGGGGTTTGTCCTTTTACTTGTAAACGGGTATAAAGATAAATCAGATTACTACATAGGAAGGATATTATAGACCAAATGAAACAAAATCTATACAAACGACAAGTTTATTCTTTCAAAAAGTATAAGCCATTCCCATCCCCAAACCTCCGTTCTGCACCACCGGCGCGAACATCAGGTTTCTGTTGTCTTTTATGCCCACCAGATTCCTGAAAACGGGTAACAAGAGGTAACTGATCTCCACGCTTAAGATGCCGATCCCGGCACCAGCCATCACATCACTGAACCAATGCCTGTCATTCAGGATACGTAAAAGCCCGGTGGTTGCTGCCGCCGCATAGCCGGTTGCACCAATCCAAAGGGATTCATCCCGGTATTCCCGGAAAAGGATATGGGCACCTGTAAAGGCAGTGGCCGTATGTCCGGAAGGAAACGAATTGGTTCCTACCCCATCCGGACGGGTGGTATGGATATTCTTTTTCATAAGCTGCACCGTTCCTCCCATGATCAGGTGAGAGGTCACCATGACAAACGTACGGTCCCGGTAGGAGTGTTTTGCTTTGAAAGGTAACAGCAGACTGACTCCATAGACCCCCACGGCAGGAGCGAATTGAAGATAATCATCTATGGGGAACTTATTCCTGACATGGTCGTCTACCTGGCTGTGAATGCTCCGGTCCACCTGTTTCAAAGGATGGAAGTTTTTACTCAGGATGCCATAGGTAATAAATGATGCCGGAAGTGCATACTTATAGTAAATCTGGTATTTTCCGGCTTTCTGTTTCGGAATATCCCAGGAATTCCACTCCTGCCTGTTCTGATAAGGAGGGGGATTATTTCCGGTCCATTCCGGGTCCGTAAACATCTGGATTCTCAGTTTTTCCATGTAAGGAACAGTATCTGACGGAGCATCCGGGAATAAGGGTTTTCGTTTTTTTCATCTTCCTGAGCCTGCGTATGGGAATGAATGGCTATCAGCCACACAATAAAAATAAGAGTTCTCTTCATTCAGCTTTAAGGGTTAAATAGTAATCTTTCACAACAATAATTTATTAGAAACGCAAAGACAAGTAGGTTAGTATATCTTTACAGACCAATTTTCTTTAAAAAAAGACCAAAAAGAATTAAAATCCGTACCGGATAGCCACAGAGAATGCAGGTGCAATCTGGAAACAGGGGTCATATTCACGTCCCATCCCTGTAAAAAAGGCTTTTAAAGTCCTCTCTTCGTAAAAAGCAGCCCGATAGGTAGACATTCCTATCGTAATAGGGATGGAAATAGATTTTCCGATGGCTAACACCGGTTGAAGTCCAACCAGAACATACTGATGGGAGAACATTACCTCCCGTTCATCCAGTTCTTCCAACGTCATGGATCCGCTCATTTCCGCTATTAGCCGGACTTTCCATTGATCATTCAGTTTGATTCCGGCAGCCAATTCTATAGCATTCAGCATATTCACTTCTACTTCATATTTTCCATCCAGCTTCCAGTTCACCATCAAAGCCGGAAAAGCCATCGGAAAACCAAAAGAGGTGTTTAAAGCCAGACCGGCTCCCAATTGTAGATTCTTACGTCCATGCCAGATAAACACAGCCCCTCCATGCCCCATGATATTTTTTCCTCTGATATCGGAAAAGCGGGCATGAGAAGTATAGATCCCGGCCCCTGCCATCGCTAAAAAGGACCACTTCTCACTGATGGAACGCATATGTAGCAGGGATAGCTGAATGTTCATGATCTCATCCGGAGATAAGTTCCGTTGCATCTGTTGATTATGAAGTGCCGTATAGGATGCATTCAGCGCAACTCCCCAGGCCTGAGGACGTTCATAGGCATCCATCTTGACTGCAAAGGGCAGATTGAATCCCATCTGATAGATCTGTGCACTTCCTTTAGTACCTTCTATTTTTTCATTATTTCCATCCCGATAGGGGGATTTCCCTATAAGGTCTGCTCTCAGGTAAACCTGTGCCCGGCTTTCCGCCACATTTAAAAGAAGAATCAAACCAATAACTACTGCTACTCTCATACATTCATCAAAATTTAGTTTATTAAACCGAAAAGGATTCAGTGGCCAAATGTATGGAAAGGAAGAGAAGAAGGTTTTGATAATAGATAAACCTGTAAAAAGATATACCAAAGGACCAGACAAGTATATATGTTATTCTTAACTGTAGGTCACATACAAAAGTAAAAACGGGAAAGCTTACCAGACTTCCCCGTTTTACTCACGTTCAAATGAATTCCTAAACCAATGTCGTCAGAACGTTATATCAAATCCACCCATAAAGATGGCTTTAGGCATCCAATAGCCTTCCCCGATCACCTGATAACGGGTGGCTGTGAGGTTTTCCCCTTTCAGGAATACATTCAGTCCTTTATCTCTTGTTCCGAACAGATAAGAGACTTTCGCGTTCAAGGTGGTGCAATCTTCTTTTAGCAAGTCACTTCCACTTATAGGTGATATATATAGACCGTTGATGGATTGAACATTCATATTAATGGTGAATCTTCCCGGTTTATACGTGGCATTCGCAACGAATTTATTTTTTGGAGCTGCTACTAACTCTTTATCGGTGTGCAAATAACTGTAGTTCATATTTACTGACAGGTTCTGCAGGATATGGTAATGTGCTTCTAACTCGATTCCTTTATTTATAAAAGAGCCGGTATTCATATTTAAAGGTTTACCATCCACCATTCCTGTCTGGATCATATCTTTCCCATCAATGAAAAATCCGGTTAATTCAAAATACAATTTATTCTCTAACAGAGATTGTCCTACTGATACTTCATAATTCAGCATTCTTTCCGGATTCAGATTCGGATTAGCCGGGTCATACAAATATAATTCTCTCAGATTCGGACTACGGAAACCTTTAGAGAGAGAAGCTTTAATCACATTACTTTCAACCGGACGATAGGTTAATCCTACCTGTGGTACCCATTCCGAACCATATTCTTCATTGTGTTCGTACCGTACTCCGGCATTAATACTCAATTTTTCAAACAGATCCTGCTGCATGATCAGATATCCGGCGACTTCATTGATGGAGGTATCAATAATATCAGTCCGGGTTCCATCATTATTTTTATTCCAGGCTTCACCACCCCAGTTTTTATAGTCGATACCTAATGTGAAACTATTGCCGGGCAAAAGACGGAAAGTCTGGTAGAGCAAGACACCCGTATTATGATCGAGTGAACGAAACAGGTAAGTACGTGGAGTATTTTGTTTTTCATTCGTATTAGGATAATATCCATCATTTACTTCATGACTTCCCCAGTTATAGAAGACCCGCAACGCTCCACTGGTTTTTCCGAAATTGTTTTCCAATGCATAGGAAGTCGTACCCCTTAATACATCTACCCAATAATCAGTGATTGGCTTTTGAAGAGGACCCGGGTTTTCATTGTAAAACTTAGCAATACTAACATCTCCTGTTATTTTCAGGTTTTCATTCAGTTCGTAGCCTATTTTACCGAAACCATTGGTAATATGGAAATCCGAATTATTCCGGTGACCATCTGTCCGGTCATGGTTCAGGGAAATAAACGTACTCAACTTTCCGGTTTTAAAACCGTTGTTGATCATATATTTCTGAGTATTGTAAGAACCATACATCACACGGGCCTGTGTCCGGCGTCCATCCATATGCTGGTCACGGGTAATGATATTCACCACTCCCCCCCATCGCGTTAGATCCATATAACAAAGAGCCCGGTCCACGGATGACTTCCACTTTTTCTACATCAGACGCCACATAGGTGTCCGGAAGGGAGTGTCCGAAAATACCGGCCCACTGTGGTTGCCCGTCAAACATCATCAGGACTTTATTCCCCTGTCCTACTCCACGGATATTAACCGTTCCGGCAGAACCATTATTCACCCCGAAACCGGTGATTCCTTTTTCGGTTACAAATAGTCCCGGAACATATTGTGAAAGCACAGGTAATAGAGCGGATTCACTACTGGCTTCTATTTCCTCTCTGTTCACTACCGAGATAGATAGAGGTACACTGTTGCGGTTTACCTGTATTTTATTGGCAGTTACGACTACACCCTGGAGGTTTACCAGACTATCCGGAGGAGTCAGGTCTTTTTCTGAAGCATAGCCAAAAGAAGAAAACAAAACGGAAGTTAAAAGTATTAGTTCTTTCCTCATAAAGAAAAATCGTTAGATTAATAGCTGTTAGTTGGCAACAAAAGTAACACGTTTTTTAATTTTGTGTCACCATCTTAACAAAAAAATTTAATCTGCCCGGCTCATTACCAATTTTCCATGCTTAATTCCCTTGATAGTAGTCATCTTATCAGACAGTTCCGTCAAGCGAAAAGCCGTACCTAACACAGTCGCAATATGCATACAAAAGTTTTTATTAATATAATACTGTGAAGAGGAAAGGATTACATCCGTATAATGTTGCTGGATAGAAGTAATTTTAGAGGCAATCTCCTTTTTGCCCTGATCATACATAATAATAATAGTTCCGGCTACAATATGGTCACATTGCCATTTTCGTTCTGCTACGTTTTTCTCTATCAAAAAGCGGATCGCCTGGGAACGGTTGGCAAAACCGTTCTCTATCACATATTGATCCAAAGATTCCAGGATCTCATCCTCCAACGAAACTCCAAAACGCTTTATGGACATACACTTTATTAAATTAGGTGTGTAAAGATAAAAAACTTTTTAATCTCTAAACCTTTTACCGGCTCCATTTGTATTAATAAAATAATTAAATAGAAGTAGTATGAATAATTTAGATAATATCCAGAATACCACAAACGAACATTGGAATGACAAAGTTCAGGTGGGAAAAGACAAAGCCCGTTATGAAGCGGACAAAACAAAAGTAGATTCTGAAAACTGGGCAGATGATGTAAAAGAAAAATCTGAACATGCAGTGAATAAGGTGAAAGAAAAAGGCGAAGAAATGGCTGACACCGTGAAAGAAAAATTTCACGAAACAAAAGACCGGATCGACGAAAAAATGTAATTGATTTTTCAGGTCGTTCTTATGTTGTCCCAAAGGGGTAATATAAGCCTATAGAGGATAAGACCGTTTTCAATTATAAATCAACTGCCTGCTTACGCCCGGGATGTGGTGGAGTGAGCAGGCAGTCTTTTAACTACTTTCTCATACAATCGAATTATTCTTTGTGAACTCCAGGATCTCATCTATATATCCGAAAGCTAATCCGGTTACTGTATCGGCACACCCATAATAGACTGCTATACGACGGGTTTCCGGATCATGCAGTGCTGCACATGGGAACACGACATTCGGAACATCTCCCATACATTCATATTCTTTCTGCGGAGACAACAGGTAAGGGCCTGAACGGTATTTTACTTTCCAGGGTTGTTCCAAATCCAGAATAGCAGAACCGAAACTATAGACATATCCGTTGCAGGATTGTAGTACGCCATGGTAGATCAACAACCATCCTTCAGATGTTTCAATCGGGATCGGACCGGCTCCGATCTTCGTGCATTGCCAGGCACTGTCTTCAAATTTAGCAGGAGACATCACATGGCGGTGTTTTCCCCAGAAACACATATCCGGTGATTCACTGTAGAAGATATCCCCGAAAGGGGTATGGCCGTTATCGCTGGGACGGCTCAGCATCGCATAGTTACCATTGATTTTCCGGGGGAACATCACTCCATTCCGGTTAAACGGTAAATAAGCATTTTCAAGCTGATGGAAGGTTTGAAAGTCAAATGTATAGGCCACTCCGATCGTCGGCCCATGATAGCCATTACACCAGGTTACATAGTAACGGTCCTCAATAAAACAAACCCGGGGATCATAGGCATATACAAATTCACCGATCTCTTCATCATCACATTGAAATTCCAGTTTGGTTTCCGAAATATTCCAGTGGATCGCATCTTCGCTGAAACCCACATGGAGACGCATCCGGCGATTGGTATCATCACAACGGAATACGCCTGCATATCCTCCGTTAAAAGGGACTACCGCACTATTAAACACACTATTGGAGGTAGGTAAAATATTACGCGGTATGACCGGATTTTCTGAAAACCTCCACATGACGTCTCTACAACTTTCCGGGCGATCTTCCCACGGCATACCGGGTAATGCGTTACCTTCAATTTTTAATTCACTCATTTTGTTCTTTGCTCTAATTTTAAAACGTTTTGTTTTTCTACCGTGCAAAGTTATTTCTTTTCTTCCAATTTCAGTTCATCCATCAGGGCATTATACTCCTTTTCCTCCCGGTTCATCTTATCGTACCAGTTCTTTTTCAGGATAAGTGTAGTAATACCCAATATGATGATTGAAGTAATCAACGGGAAGCCTTCTTTAATTACAATATACATCGGAATAATGGTCAGGCACAACTGCCATACAATACCTACCGCCACATTAAAGATATCCCGTTTAAAATTGGTATTCCGTTTCACCTGTGGATAACGCGCAATCGCTTTTCGTGCTATTGGTCCCCAGAAGCCCCACGGACGTACCCGGACATAAAAATTGATCAATGTTTCCTCATCTGTAGGAGCTGTCATTAATGTTCCTACAATACAACCGATCAGGGAAACGAACATCAATAACGGGAAGTAATATAAGGGCAGCGTATCCGGAAAGAACTGCGGAACAATCATAGCCGCCAGAATACCGACTAACATCCCCCAGAAATATCCGTAACCATTGAAACGCCACCAATGCCATTTCAGTAAGTTTGCAGCAATATATCCACCATACAAAGCGGATACGATCCATTGCAGTACCGAGTTGATATTCTCAACAAAAAAACCAATAATCGTACTGATAACCACCACTAATACTGAGATCAGATAACTGGCACGAATCTGGGTTTTAGCCGGTGCAGCCGGATTAATATATTTCAGATAGACATCATTCACCAGATAAGCAGGGGCTGCATTTACGGTAGAAGCAAAAGTGGACATAAAAGCTGCTAACAGCCCGGCCAACAATAAACCAGCCAGTCCAACCGGCACAAACTCTCCGATCGCTCTGGGCAGAATTGTCTCAAAATCAATATCACTTCCCATTGCCGCAAAGTCATCACTAAAGAAAACAATCGCCAGAACCGCAAATCCCATAATCATTAAATATCTTGGAATCAGCAGGATTACCGGTACAGAACCACTCATCAGAGCTGCCTCTTTCGGACTTTTACAAGCGAGGATCTTCTGCATGTCATAGTTGGGTGCAGGACCGGCCATACTCAGGAAAATACCTTTGAAGAGCATCATCATGATCACAATCGCAAATAAATTGTACTGGTCAGCAGCCATCTTATCCATCACGGAAGGTATGAGCCCGCTCCAGTCCAGATCCAGATGCCACCCGAAGAAAGGTGTATCCCAGCCAACAGGTACATGAGCTGCCAGCATATCCGGGCTGACCTTCGTCATAGCGATCACAGCAATCACCACCCCGGCTACGGTCATAATCATAAATTGTACCACATCTGTCCAGACAATACTTAACAATCCTCCCAACATAACATAGAAAGTGGCAATGGTGGTAAAGAATATTCCATACAGGTGAGGAACATATTCCGGTGCTACTTCAAAAGGGACATACTGGGAAACGATCTCCCAGGGGAAAAATATTTCCATGAATTTACCGATCCCGATAAAACCATAGCTCAGAAAGCCCAGCACACCGACAACCGCATATAAGATAACAATCGTATGGGACAGATTTGCTCCCTTACCATATCCGAACCGGGTCCGGATCCATTCTGCTCCCGTCAACACATTGGAACGGCGCAACCAGATGGAAAGATAGATCATCAGAAAAATCTGGTTGAATACCGGCCATAACCAGGGGATCCAGAGTGCTTTCAATCCGTAAACGAACGACAAATACACCATCCACATCGTTCCCGAAATATCAAACATTCCGGAAGCATTGGAAAGGCCAAGCATATAAAAAGGTAAGGTTTTTCCTCCCAAAAAATAGGAGTCAAGATTTTTGGATGCCCTTTTCTTCAGCATCAACCCAATCACGATCATAGCAACCAGATAAAGTGCAATGATCAGAATGTCAATCAACTGTAATTTCATGATATTATGTATAATATTAGTAGATGTTGCCGGCGCAAAGATATAAAAATTGCCCGGATAGCCTTAAGACTTCTTTCCGATCCAGGTTGCTTTCTTCCAAAGTTGCTCAAACGGACCATGTGAATGGGATTGAAACCACCATTTGCAGAAAAAGAATTGCAGCAGAAAAAGAACGATCCCTATTCCTAAACTGGCAGTGATCCCCAGATAACGATGCAAACCCAATCCCCAGTTATAGAATAAGAAGGAGCCAACCATAGATTGTGTAAGGTAATTGGTCAGGCTCATACGTCCATAAGGGATCAATCCGGCCAACAGTGAATGAAGCCGGGTACAATAAAACGCACATATAACACCTACAATCAACAGAATCATCAAAGCAAAATTAGCCAATGATTGCAGGATGGCCTGCATAGCACCTAAAGCCACGGGATTGACCATGAAACCGGGTAACATATTCTTCAGTCCGGCCAACGGGAAATAAGCTATAATCGCACCTGCTGCCAGGAACAACCAGATTTTCAGATGCTTCTCAGAATAGACCAACCATTGTTTTTTTCCTAATAACATCCCCAAAATGAACAACGCAGCGGTCTGAAAGATCCGTCCATGTTCCCATGCCCATGTCAGGCTGGCCAATTGTCCTTCCCACAAGTTCACCCGTAGTGTTTCCCAAAAATTACCAGATGCCTGAACTTCTGCGGCACGGCCAAAATAATATCCTACTAAACTATGGACAGGAACAAATTCCGGATCCATATAAGCAGATATCACTTTTACCCATTCTATGGGTTGTAGTAAAAAGATCACAGCCAGCCAGAAACTGATCCGGTCCGGTAAGCGGCAAACCAAAACTAATATAAAACCGACAAGTGAATACATGACCAATATTTCCGCCGTAAAAAAGGCAGCATTGAAGTTACCGATTATAAATAACAGGACCAGTCGCCACATAAACCGTAAACGAAAATCTATTCCTCGTTTCCTTTGATTATCATCCTGTATGAAAAAACTAAAACCAAACAGGAGGGCAAATATGGCATACGCTTTACCACCAAAGGTAAAAAACAGGGAATCCCAGATTGCCTGATCGGTAAAGCTCAGAAACCAACTTTGGTGAGAAGTATCCGGATAAGAGTAGAAATTGAAGTGTTCTATGCTATGCAAAAGAATAATCCCCATCACCGCAAATCCTCTTAACACATCTGCTACTTCTATACGGGGATTTTTATCCATTAAATTGTTATTCATGTGGTTTTAATATGTGATCGTCATGTTTGCGGGCGTAAATATACTAAAGCCAAGGGATTTTATTTCTTTCTTTTTTCAGATTTTTAAAATAATGTTGTAATTTTAGTACCAGTAAAATATCTGAATCAGTTTAGTTTTAGTATTAATAGTGAATTGTTTTTAATCAAGAAAGCCAAAAATTTAGTTAAAACATTACCAATTAGGAATTTACAATAATTCAAAAGGAATGTTATAACTGTCCTTTTTATTAAATTTTATGGCCATCTTTGTTTAGGTGAAGCAATTTAGAAAGCGTTTTTAAATTATGAAAGAATTTGATAGGAACATATCCCCTATCCTGATGACTCCCCTTCACCAGGGGATGTGTGCGTTTTTATTTTATCTAAAATACTATGATATACGGATATTTAAGAGTTAGTACAGACAAGCAAAGCACCGAAAATCAACGGTTTGAAATAAAAAAATTTGCTGAAGAGAAGGATTTCACAATTGACTATTGGGTGAAAGAGACCATTAGTGGGACTATTCATGTGGAGGACAGGCAACTGGGCAAATTACTGAAACGGATAAAAAAGGGGGACGTATTGATCACAACAGAATTATCCCGTCTGGGGCGTAACCTCATGCAGGTGATGAGTTTTTTACATGCCTGCATGAAAAAAAATATTGTGGTCCTTACTGTTAAGGAACGATATGAGTTAGGAAATAATATCAATAGCAAGATCCTGGCCTCTGCTTTTAGTCTCAGTGCGGAAATTGAACGGAATTTAATCTCACAGCGTACCAAGGAAGCACTTGCACGCAAAAAGACAGAAGGTATTACTTTGGGACGGCCCAAAGGAAAAAAATCTACATACAAAAAATTAGTTGGAAAAGATGAACTAATCAAAAGATTGCTATTGGAAAAGAAGTCCAAAATATTTATCAGCAAAAAATTAGGAATTAACCGGCAGACCCTTCGAACCTATATGAGGAATAATCCTCATATTTTTATCAATGAGGAAAAAGATAATATAGAATAAACCTTTTCAACAGTCTTAAATTTATAAGAGAATGCGTGAACATTTTTAAATTATAATGTTTACATTTGGGCAGATACGTATTCATAATTTATAAATATAGCTCTGATGGAAAAGACACTTGTAATTTTAAAACCCTGCACAGTTCAGCGAGGACTGATGGGAGAGATCATCAACCGGTTTGAAAGAAAAGGACTGCGGCTGGCCGGCATGAAAATGGTGTGGCTTTCGGATGAAACCTTAAGTGAACACTATGCCCATCTGAAGGAAAAACCTTTTTTCCAACGGGTAAAAGATGCTATGAGAACCTGCCCGGTGGTAGTATGTTGCTGGGAAGGACTGGATGCGGTGCATGTCGTTCGTGAAATGGCCGGAAAAACCAATGGCCGGAACGCTGCTCCCGGCACGATCCGGGGAGATTACAGCATGAGTGTTCAGGAGAACATTGTGCATGCTTCCGATTCCCTGGAAACTGCAGCCATTGAATTAAAACGTTTCTTTGAAGATTCAGAGATCTATGACTATCCCATAAGTAATATCTGGAGCTTTTATGCGAATGATGAGATTTGAAAAGCTACTGTATAAGAAAACCGGGAAAAAGTAGTTCAGACTTTTTCCCGGTTTCTTTTTCTTTGCATGCGATTGTTACCCAATAGTATCTTACAATCATTTAACCTTAAAACCTAATAGCTATTAAAACACGTTGTACTTATAGAACAAAGTAGGTGTTAAAAAGTTTTGAGACTGTATTATTTCAACAACTTTTTTTCAAAAGTATATAGCAGATAGTCAGGAAATTATTAGCAACGTATACTTAACTGGCGGAATACATCACGGATCTTCTCAAAGGTAGTGATCCGGGTAGGCACCAAAGGCAACCGCAATTTGTTTTCCATAAAACCCATCATATGGAGCATACTTTTCACTCCTGCCGGATTTCCATCTACAAACAACAGGTCAAAAAGCTCAGTAAATTTATGGTGAATGGTACGTGCACTATCATAATCACCGGCTAAAGCCAACCGGGTCATACGGCTGAACTCTTTTGGAAAAGCATTTCCAATCACGGAAATAACTCCAACAGCCCCTAAAGTAATTAAGGGGAAAGTAATACCATCATCACCGGAGATCACACTGAAGTTCTCCGGTTTATTTTTGATAATATCGTCCATTTGAGTGATATTTCCGGAAGCCTCTTTCACAGCAACTACATTCTTACATTCACGTGCAATCCGCAACGTGGTCTCTGCTGTCATATTCACACCCGTCCGGCCAGGCACATTATATAATACGATCGGAAGGTTAGTAGACGCTGCGACCGCTTTATAATGCTGGTAAATTCCCTCCTGGGAAGGTTTATTATAATAGGGAACAACGGTCAGGATCGCATCAATCCCATCAAAGTTATCCGTCTTTAATTTTTCCACTACGGCACGTGTACAGTTACCACCCACTCCCAAGACAATCGGAATTCTTCCCCTTACCTTACTGATCACTAAATCAACAACCTGTTTCTTTTCTTCTTCTGTGAGTGTCGGAGTTTCTGCGGTAGTACCTAAAACCACGAGATAATCAGTTCCGTTCTGCAACTGGTAGTCCACCAACTTGCCCAACGCTTCAAAATCTACGCTTTCATCTTGTCTGAACGGGGTAACCAATGCTACACCCATCCCTTTTAAATTAATGTCTGCCATGAGGGGAAATATACAGTTTTGTTATTTTGCCCTGCAAAAATAAAGAAATTATATCATTTAGAGCGGATCGTCTGCAAATAAAATAAAATATGTCCGAACAAAAGGTCTACATCCTCTTCTTCTGTCATAGAAATAGCCAGATCATGCATAGAAAAAGAGGAGTGCTTACGTCCAACCTTGAACCGGGAAGGATGGTTCAGGACAAGATAGTGCATTACATGAGCAGATGAACGGCTTAGGTCAATTAAAATATCCGCCGGGATCCGGTTAAAATTAATGACAATATCCTCCTTTGGGATCTCTAATAGATTCGTATCTGTTACACTGTTTATTTTAAAATAAGGACTCTCTTCCTGTTCCGGATTTCTGCTGGTCTCATACACGCACCGGTTCACATGCTTGTTGAGACCGGAAAGTTGTTTCACCCATAATTCCGCTAATTCCCGGTCCTGCTGGTCATAGACCAACAGGATACTTCCTGCCTCCTGCAAAGGACAATATTGATGCTCTCTGGCTGAGGCTGTTCCCGCCATCAAACGAATTTTCTTTTTCAGGAAATAGTTGGTCAATTTCATTCAGAAAGCATATTTAAAAATTCTTCTTCATTTATAATTTTGACACCCAGTTTGGCAGCCTTCTCCAATTTGGCAGGCCCCATATTTTCTCCTGCCAGAATGTAATCCGTTTTTTTAGAAACCGAACCACTGTTTTTACCACCGTTCTGCTCGATCATCTCTTTATATTCATCCCGGGAATACCGGCTGAATGTCCCACTAATAACAATTGATAAGCCTTTAAGTTTATCCGAACGGTTCTGCAATTTCTCTTCGGCCATTGCCATTTGTAAACCATGAGCTTTCAGACGAGCCACGATCTGCTGATTCTTTTCATCTGCAAAATAATTCAGAAGACTCTGGGCAATCCGGCCACCAATTTCATTGACATCCGTCAATTCTTCGAGGGTAGCCTGTTGGAGTCGCTCCATGGAATGAAAGGCATTTGCCAGACGGCGGGCGACCGTTTCTCCCACAAAACGGATTCCCAAAGCAAACAGGACTCTTTCAAAAGGAACCTCTTTAGATCGTTCCAGACTATCCATCAGGTTCTGTGCACTCTTTTCCGCCCAACGCTCCAGCGTAAGCAGATCAGGAATAGTCAGCGTATACAAATCTGCTGCATTTTCAATCAGACCAGCCTCATAGAGATCTTCTACCGTTTCCGGTCCCATACCGATATCCATGGCCCGGCGGGTCACAAAATGTTCAATCCGTCCCTTTATCTGAGGAGGGCAACCGCTTTCATTAAGACAATAATGAGCAGCCTCTCCTTCCGGACGGACTAATAAAGCTTTACATTCCGGACAATACTTAATAAACTGAACCGGATCTCCCATCAGGATCGAACGAGTATCCACATCCACTCCTACGATCTTAGGAATGATCTCCCCTCCTTTTTCGACATATACCATATCACCGATGTGCAAATCCAGCTCTTTTATAATATCTTCATTATGCAGCGAAGCCCGTTTCACGGTAGTACCTGACAACAACACCGGCTCCAGGTTTGCTACCGGAGTAACCGCTCCTGTACGCCCCACCTGAAAAGAAACTGAGTTTAACCGGGTCAGTGCTTTCTCCGCCTGAAATTTATAAGCAATCGCCCAACGTGGGCTTTTAGCGGTAAAACCTAAATTCCGTTGCTGACGGAGCGAGTTCACTTTCAACACGATCCCATCGGTTGCTACCGGCAGATTTTTCCGTTCCACATCCCAGTAAGCAATATAATCAAAAACTTCTTCTAAGCTACTACATTTACGGATCACATCGGGGATCTTAAATCCCCACGAACGGGCCATCTCCAGATTTTCATAATGTCCGTCTGCCGGAAGACCTTCTCCTAATAAATAGTAGAAGTAGCCATCCAACCGGCGCGAAGCCACAACAGCAGCGTTTTGCTGCTTCAATGTCCCGGATGCTGCATTCCGGGGATTGGCAAATAACGGTTCCTCCTGTTCCTCCCGTTCTTTATTCAAACGATCAAATTCAGCCCATGGCAAAAGGATCTCACCACGTATTTCAAATTCCTCCGGATAACCCTCTCCTCTCAATCTCAAAGGGATTGAACGGATCGTTTTTATATTAGCGGTCACATCATCCCCACGGGTACCATCCCCACGGGTTACTGCCCTGACAAGGATTCCTTTTTCATAAGTCAATGAAATAGAAGTACCGTCATATTTTAATTCGGCAACGATCTCAAACGGTTCATTTAGCGAACGCGCCACCCGGTCATAAAAATCCTGAATCTCTTCCTGAGAGTAAGTATTACTCAAAGAAAGCATCGGATATTTATGAGCAACCGATTCAAATTCTTTGGAGAGGTCACTACCCACCCGTTGAGTGGGTGATAACGGATCCGCATATTCCGGATGTTGTTCCTCTAACTGCTCCAGTTCCTTCATCATCTCATCAAACTCACGATCAGAGACCGTCGGATTCGAAAGCACATAATAATCATAATTATGCTGTTCAAGTGCACTACGCAGGGATTGTATCCGGGATTCTATTTCATTCATAATTTAATTACAACTTCCTTTATCTGGAATATTAACAAGCGTACTAATAAGACAGTTTCACATTATCTACCCAAAAAGTGTTACCGGGCGAACCAATATAAGCTCCACCATGACTGGAAGCGAATTGTAACAAAATATGAGTGGGTTCATCCCCCTCTTCCGCCCATCCGATCTCTTTCACAAGCACATTCTTACCTTTACTATTCAAAGCATACCGATCTTCATCCTGTATTTTCATATAAGGCTGATAAGCAGAATCCTGGCTAATATCTCCATACAAAATAGGATAAGAATCACCATTTACCCAGTCTGTATCCTCTGTAAACCGCCGGACCATCGTACCTACCCGTTTAGCATAAATATTACCCTCTTTATCTTCCCAGCGTTTCTGAAGAAGGAGAATAGCTACAGCCTCATCTTTCCCTTCCACTGTAGATTTACGGCTAAATCCGGTACTTCTTGTCCGGTTAGGCTCCGGAGCCAGTTTCAGTTTATAATCAAAAATAAGTGCTTTGGGTTTCTTATCAAAGGCAATTCCACTATTCAACATAGCCATGGGGTTCTTGGTTCCTTTGATCGGTTCAATCATTTCTCCGAAAAACAAAGAGCCGGCAGCAATCACCTCAATATCAATCAATCCCATAACCTTCACACTTTCAAAACGCGTCTCTAACCGGGCACACCACCCATCTCCCCGTTGTTCCGGGAAAACCGAGGTATTGGTTTTAACCACTCCCGCCACTTTAGCCAATACATTTGAACTGGCCCAGGGAGAACTTCCCTGATTGGTATAGGCAACAGCCCCTTCGATCGTATCTCTGGGACCTAATTCATAAAGTAATTTGGTATTTCCCCCAATCACACCTGACTCTTTGATCCGGCGTACGATCCATTGATCCATATCCCCATAAGGCACAGGCTCCACAGTTTGGGAATGGAGAATTGAAAATGGAGAATTGAAAATTAAAACAAAAAAGAAAATCCATCCCACACGTTTCATATTCCTATTTTTCTGATCCATATCTATATAACAACAATTTCATAAAAAATTTCAATGATCCATTCTCTATTTTCAATTAAATAGAGTATCCCCATTTTTCCAAAGCCATCCCCCAGTTTTCTTCCACAATCTTTACCGTACGGTCATCATAAGTATACTGATTCTTTTTATATCCTTTCTTTTTACCCAGATATTTTCCAATTTCTTCTTTGGACTCTGCGAAACCCGGCAGGTCTAAGGTCCGGTAAATTTCTTCTGTCATGGCATATGCATCCTGCTCAAAATCTTCAAATTTCACTTCCACCAGATTACCTTCCGGAATCAATCCTTTGGTTTCCTCAAATTTATAGAACAAACGGCGGTAGACCTCTATCAGGTTTTCTTCAATCTGTTCATTCGTTATATCCTGCAGACGAAGCGGCTGGATCGTATTGGTGAAGAAACTTCGTGTACTTTCAAAAACCGTATACGGATTTCTTTTCAGATAAATAAACTTAGCATTCGGGAACATTTCCACCAGTTCTTTTACCCGGCCGGTATGAGGAGGGTTCTTGCTTAAAAACTGGGTTCCTTTCGTATTCCAGAGGGAGATCTTGATTAGTTTCAGAAAAGTATCCTTAAACACTTTTAATTCTTCCGGACTGATTTCATTAAATAACAGATAACGCTCACAATACTCCAACATATGTTTCGGGAAGAACCAAAAGTTATAATAGGTATAAGGCATCATATTGGACAAAGCAAATTCCTCTTCCTGCGGGAGATCCACTTTAAGTTCCATATTATCCGTCGGACGTTTATCCGGCATCAGAAATGACATATTTTTTTTAAAGAAGGGTTGTCCCCAAAGCATCAGGTTAGGCATAACCGTCTGGTAGGTCGTGTTATAACCAAAATGTTTATCACAGGAAAAAACATTATGGACAAAAGTTGTCCCACTCCGCCAATGTCCCAAAATAAATACAGGATCCATCTCTAAAGGAGTATTTTCCAGTTTCTTATACCGGGCATCTTCAAAAGGTTGAAGACTACTGAGCAAACGGCAAATAGACTTAGTCAAAAAGTATTTTTGACGAAAGCCCTTATCGATCACTTTATTTCCGGTTACCTCCTTAAAGGTTTTCCAGTTTGCTCCTACCAACGTATTAATAGGCAACTTATCAAATTCCAATAATCCCATACGCTATAAACGACAAAAATGGTAATAGCTGAACTGTCACCAGCTCAAACTATTACCATGTATGCCGGTTTTTTATTTTACTATTTTTACTTTAACTCCATTTTTTCTCAGTTCATCACACACTTTCTCAATGGCTTCATAGTGAGAAGATGCAATACCTAAGTCCTGCAAATTTACAATTAATTCTTCACTATCAACAATTCCGAACTGATTTGCATCTATCCGGTCAATGATCATGCCGACAGCAGACGTATTATTTGTGACCGGATCGATCAGAATAAAGGCACCTGTCTGTTTATTTTTAGTATAGGGATCAAAGAATAATTCCTTTCCGGTAGTAAGAACGACATTTCCGATCTCATTCAGTTTCATGGGAAGAGTTTCCGGTGTCAGTTTCCCGTTATCCAATGTCAGCTTCTCCATGGTATTCACATTCACTTTATATTGAATTCCTTCAATACGGGCACGGGTCGTATTAGTCGTATGTTTCAGGAAAAACTGTTTGGTGGCATCCATGGGTTCTTCATCCATCCAAACAAGCATGGCCTCAAAATTACGATCCTGAACAGGTAAATTATCCGGATGCACCAACATCTCCCCCCGGGAAATATCAATCTCATCTTCCAGGGTGATCGTAATACACTGCGGAGGAAATGCATACTCCAGTTCTCCTTCATACGTAACGATACTTTTCACCCGGGAAGTTTTACCGGAAGGCAAGGCCATCACCGGATCTCCTTTACGCACAATTCCACTGGCCACTTTTCCGGAAAAACCACGGAAATCCAGATTCGGACGCAACACATACTGAACCGGATAACGGAAATCTTCAAAGTTCCGGTCCTGGTCAATAGGCACCGTTTCCAGAAATTCCAGTAAAGAAGGCCCGTTATACCAGGGAGTACGTTCGCTTTTTTCCACCACATTATCACCTTCTAAAGCTGAAAGAGGAATATAGGTTATATCCGGAATATTCAGGGAAGAGACAAACTCTTTATAATCGGAAACGATCTTGTTATAAACCTCCTCACTAAAATCCTTCAGGTCCATTTTATTCACGGCCAGCACCACATGCTTGATTCCTAATAAAGAAACCAGATAGGTATGTCTGCGGGTCTGAGTGATTACACCGGTACGTGCATCTACCAGGATAATCGCCAGATTAGCCGTAGAGCCTCCCGTGATCATATTACGGGTATATTGCTCATGCCCGGGAGTATCCCCGATAATAAACTTCCGGTTATTCGTACTGAAATAACGATAGGCCACATCAATCGTGATCCCCTGTTCCCGTTCTGCCTTCAGTCCATCTGTCAATAACGCATAATCAATATGATCACCGGCATTTCCCATCCGCTTACTATCCCGTTCCAATGCGTCCAACTGGTCTTCATAGATCTTCTTACTGTCAAACAGCAAACGTCCGATCAGAGTAGATTTTCCATCATCTACAGAACCCGCGGTTAAGAAACGAAGAAGATCCTTTTTCTCATCTTTGTCAAGAAATTCTTTTATATTTAATGTTTCCATTTTGTCTTATTTTATTCTGCTGATCAATTAAAAATACCCTTCCCGCTTTTTCTGCTCCATGCTGGCATCCTGGTCAAAGTCAATCACACGGGTCGTACGTTCACTCTTGGTAGTGGTCATCATCTCCTCCACGATCTTTTCAATCGTGTCTGCTTCACTTTCCACAGCTCCGGTTAACGGATAACAACCTAATGTACGGAAACGAACCATCATCATTTTTGCTTTACTACTCAATTCTTCCGGCATACGCTCATCATCTACCATGATCAGATTACCATCCATATTGACGATCGGGCGCTCTTTCGCATAATAAAGAGGAACAATCGGTATATTTTCCAGACGGATATATTGCCAGATATCCAGTTCAGTCCAGTTAGAAATCGGGAAAACACGAATACTCTCCCCCTTATGTACACGGGCATTATAGGTATCCCACAATTCCGGCCGCTGGTTCTTTGGATCCCACTGATGGAATTTATCCCGGAAAGAAAAGATACGCTCTTTGGCCCGGCTCTTTTCCTCATCCCTGCGGGCCCCACCAAAAGCCGCGTCAAATTTATATTTATCCAATGCCTGCAATAAAGCCTGCGTTTTCATCAGATCTGTATGCACCTTGCTTCCATGAGTAAAAGGTCCTACACCCGCCTCATGTGCTTCCCGGTTGTGTTCCACAATCAGGTTCCATCCAAATTGTTTCGCATAGTTATCACGGAACTCCACCATTTCCCGGAATTTCCACATAGAGTCAATATGCATTAAAGGAAAAGGAACTTTTCCCGGTGCAAATGCTTTTTCCGCCAGACGGACCATTACGGATGAATCTTTCCCTATAGAATACAACATGACAGGATTTTCAAACTCTGCGGCTACTTCACGAATGATGTGAATCGATTCAGCTTCCAACTCCTGTAAGTGGCTTAATCTCTTTTTGTCCATACCTATTTTTATCTTATTTATTTACTACTTGACTACTTTTCAATTATTTATTTTCGGTAAAATCATGGCCAGCAACTGATTGACAGCCTCTTCTACACTCAGAGCAGAAGTATCAAGGGCCAGATCCGGATTTACCGGCGCTTCAAAAGGAGCGGAAATACCCGTAAAGTCTTTAATTTCTCCCCGGCGGGCTTTGGCATATAACCCTTTCACATCCCTTTTCTCACACTCTTCCAGAGAGGTACTTAAATAAACCTCTAAAAAGTTCTCTTTTCCGATGATCGAAGAGGCCAGTTGACGGATATAGTCATTCGGACTGATAAAAGCAGCAATGGTAATAATTCCACTTTCAATAAATAGTTTTCCCACCTCTGCGATCCTTCGTATGTTCTCAATCCGGTCTGCAGCAGTAAACCCCAGGTTATTATTAATACCGCTACGAATATTATCTCCGTCCAATATCCGGCATAAAAATCCCCGCTGATGCAATTCACGTTCCAACGCGATAGCCAATGTACTTTTACCCGATCCGCTCAGACCGGTAAACCACACCATCACACTCCGCTGTTTCAATAATTGTTCTTTGTCTTCCCGGGTCATCATCCGGTCAAAGATAGGGTACACATTTCTTTCACGGCAATCCGCTTCCGCAACCGGAAGAGTATAATCCTCCATATGTTCGTTTGTCATTCTTTATATAATCGTTTTTTATTCCTTCCTTACTATTTCTAAAATTTCCATATCATGGGAATCATAAAGACAGAGATCAGGAAAGCAATAATATTCAACGGTAATCCCACTTTTACAAAATCGGTAAATTTATATCCCCCAATACCCTGTACGATCAGATTCGTCTGATATCCGATCGGAGAGCTGAAGCTGGCAGAAGCAGCCATACAGGTTACTACGAAGAAAGGCATAGGACTCACTCCTAACTGAGTGGCCACAGATAACCCGATCGGAAAACTCAATGCCGCCGCCGCGTTATTAGTAATCAATTCTGTAAATACGTTAGTGATAATAAAGATCACAGCAATCAAGGCATACGGTCCGAGACTATCCGCCATATCAATAATGTAACGGGCGGTTAGATCCGCAAAACCGGAATTTTCCATTGCTTTACTGATCGCGAAAGCACAGGCTATGGTGATCAGAATATCCCAGGAAATGTATTTGGTATATTTTTTAGGAGGGAAGATCTTTGTCCAGGCCATAATAATGGTGGTGATACACACAAAGAAAAACATATCTAATTTCACGTCCGAAAACATCTCCTGCATAAAAGGTAATTCTCCTAACGTAGCTCCTGTGATCATAAATACAAGTAATCCCAGGGCCAGCCATTTTTTCCTGTTAGGTGCCGGATTGACCTCATCATTTCCGTTCGCCAACAGAAGGAATACACTGGATTCACCCCAGGTAGGAATAAATGTTTCATCTGCCCAAAGTACCAACGTATCCCCTTCATTTAGCTTTACACTATCCAGATTGGTGGTATACCGTTCTCCTCCACTCTTCACCTCTTTTACAATCGCACCATAATGCCGGGTGAAATTAAACTCACCCAATGTTTTATTAATACCCGGGAAACGGGAACCCAACACAGCTTCTACAATATGCAGGTTACCGGGTTGTCCCTCTTCATTATCTTCTGAAGCATTACTATTCCGGGAATCCGGCAACAGCTTATTAGAAAAAACAAACAGATAAATAATCCCGGCAATAGCAATAAAGATCCCTACTTTTCCTAACTCAAACATCGTAAAACCTTCATAGCCGGCCTCCAGCACCATTCCATGCACCACCAAATTGGTAGAAGTTCCGATCAAAGTACAAATACCTCCAAGAATGGTTACAAAAGACAACGGAATCAGAAACTTGGTAGCCGGTAACTTAACCGACTCCGCCCAACGTTTGATGATAGGCGCAAAAATAACCACCACCGGAGTATTATTCAGAAAAGCAGATATAAAAGCAATAGGAGGTAACATCCGGGCCTGTGCTTTGAAAATAGTAGTCTTTTTCTGGGGTAACAACCGTTTGATCAACTGTCCCAATGCCCCACTTTGTCTCACTCCCTCACTCACCAGAAATAACAGCCCCACCGTGATCATTCCTTTATTACTGAAACCTTCCAGCATCTCTTTCGGAGTCAGAATGCCCGCACAGAGAAAAAGTACTACCACTGTGAGCAGGATCATACCGGGACGCATCTGATCCCAAATAAGTGCCGCTACCATACCGGCCAAAGCCAATAACACAAATAACATTTCAAAGTTCATGCGTCCCTGAGTTCTTTATTGATTAAGCGTTAGAAATTACAAAAATAAAAAGATTCCCGGTCCGTTTTTTCAAAACCGGAACTATGCATTATTATATGTAAAACAGACCAAAAAAGTCCGTATACAACCTTAAACCGGTTTAGCAATAAACCATGGATTGACCAGGTTTTCTTTATTATACCGCAAAGGTGTCTTTTCATCTAAATGATAGATCTCACAACCAGCCACCCGCGCGATGGCATGTCCGGCGGCAGTGTCCCATTCCATCGTAGGAGCAAAACGGGGATAAATATCCGCAGAACCCTCAGCGATCAGGCAGATTTTCAGGCTACTGCCACTACTGATCAGCGTAACAGGCTGTCCCTGTTTACGAAGTCCTTCAATAAAAGCAGTTGTTTCTTCTGTCTGATGAGAGCGGGAGGCTACAACAACCAGTCCCTGATGTCCCATAGAAATAGGTAATCGCATGGCCTTCCGGTGAATCTCCCGGATAGACGGTTGACAAGAACTATCTATTTCCGTTAATTTATAAGCACCGGTCGATTGTTCGGCAAAATATAACTCTTTACGGACAGGAACATAGATCACTCCCAACACGGGAACTCCTTCATGGATCAATGCAATGTTCACTGTAAACTCTCCGTTTTTCTTGATAAACTCTTTGGTTCCATCCAGCGGATCAACTAACCAGAATGTTTTCCATTTAGCCCGTTGTTTATAGGGAATCTCTTTTCCCTCTTCACTCAGAACGGGAAAATTAGTTACGGATAAAGCAGTCTGAATGACCTGATGGGCCGCCCGGTCCGCAATGGTTAAAGGAGAATTATCCGCTTTACGCTCTACTTCAAAATCAGCTTCCGGATCTGTATAAATATCCATAATCGCCTGTCCTGCATCTACCGCAGAACGAATCGCAATGTATAGGCAGTTAGAATAGTTAGTCATTGTGTTGCATTTAATTTAAACAAGCAAATATACAAAAATTAATACAAGCGGAAGATGCGTTCCATTAACTGCCACTTTTCCGAAGAGCTGGCTGCCGGATCCGCGGCCTGAAAAACAGACATATATTCTTCCCACTCCTGTTGCTCCGGCAGAGCAGCCAGTTTTTTGAAAGCAGAATCCCATTCAAAATCCAGAGGAGTTTCCACAATCATGAATAAACGATTTTCCAACAAATAGATCTCCATTTCCAAAATACCTACTTCTCGTATGCCTTCATTGATCACGGGCCAGTGTTCAGCTTCACTATGCCGCTTTTTATATTCCGCGATCAACTCCGGATCATCTTTCAGATCCAGTGTCTGACAATAACGTTTGGTTGCTATAGTATATTGTTTGCTTCGATAGCCCGTATGACTATTTTCCATGTTTCTCTATTTGGATTTCGGACGGCAAGTTATACACTTTTCCCCGATATTTTAATAAAATGAGGTTGTAAAATCACCAATATCCCAACTAATTGGTAGATTCTCTACCACATGATCTACCATTCTTCCACTATGAAAATACAACACACATGGTATTTCACGCCCTTTTATCTGCCAATACATTTGCACCAGAGATTTTTTAGGTGATTAATTTACTCAACACGGAAAGGACTTTTTACTAACCATACTCACAGATAGTCCTTACCATAAATTAAAAGAATCATAACGATGGCACATTTACTTTTTTCTTCCGGACCCGGAAAACGGCCGGATCGTCTCAGACGGAACCTCTTACTCCTGCTTTTCAGTATACCACTCCTGCTACATGCACAGACTCCCATACAGATCATGGGAAAAATAGTAGAAGCACGGACCAACGCTGAAGTGATCGGCGCCACGGTGATCGTACAGGAGGAAAGTCTTCATCCAGGCGCGATGACAGATGTGAACAGTGAATTTCAATTGACAGTGAAAGAGCTACCCGTCAATCTGAAAATCCATTATATCGGTTACCGGGAACAGGAGATAGCGATCTATGAAGAACCAACCGAACCCATCCTGATCACGATCTCAGAAAACACCATCCTGATCAATGAAGTAGTGGTGATCGGTTATGGAACCCAAAAACGAAGTGAATTAACCGGAGCCATTGCCTCCGTTCCACCCGAAAGGCTGACACAGGTACCGGTAGCTTCCATCGATAACGCACTGCAGGGTAGTATTGCCGGAGTCCAGGTTTCCCAGGTTTCCGGACAGCCCGGAGGACAGGTAAGTATACGGATCCGTGGGGGTAGTTCCATACAGGGAGGAAATGAACCTCTCTACGTAATTGATGGATTTCCTTTCTACAACACCACCACATCAGCCGGAACCTTAAGCGGCAGTAGTGTCAACCCACTCGCATCCATCAATCCGGGAGATATCGAATCCATCGATATCCTGAAAGATGCCTCCGCGACGGCTATTTACGGATCACGGGGTGCAAACGGAGTGATTATTATCACAACTAAAAAAGGGAAAGGAGAAACAACGAATGTATCCTATGATTTCAGTATGGGTCTGCAATCCTTACGTAAAAAGATCGATGTACTGAATGCACATGATTTTGCAATTCTAAGAAATAATGCCCTGTATGATGCCTATCCCGACAAAGGTCCCTATCAGTATCTGTCCCAAAGCCAGATTGACCAGTTAGGAAAAGGTACAGACTGGCAGGATGAAGCATTCCGGACTGCCTGGGTACAAAATCACCAGTTATCCATTACCGGAGGAAGTAAAAAGACCCGCTATGCCATATCCGGTAACTATTTTGATCAGGACGGTATCATCCGAAACACCGGCTTCCGGAGATTAAGCACCCGGATCAACCTGGATTCACAGGTATATGAACGGCTGAAAGTGGGTTTCACCCTATCCGCGGCCCGGACAGAGGCCAATGTGGCCCCTTCCGGGATCGTCTCTGCCCTGCTGACCATGCCACCGACTGCTACCATTTACGAAGCAGACGGAAGTTATACCCTACAGAATCCGTTTGAAAATATCTTTTCCAACCCGATCGCCTCGTTGAATGAACAAAAGAATAAATCGACCGATTATTACGTGACCGGAAGTATATTCGGTGAATACAGTATTCTGGAAAATCTGGTGCTGAAAGTTTTAGCGGGAACGAATATCAACAATAATAAAGAATACAATTACATTCCCAATAATATTTATGAAGGGGCATCGGTAAATGGAGAAGCCTCACTGGGTACAGTAGCCGCTTATTCCTGGTTGAATGAAAACACATTGAACTACACGAAAGAGTTTAACAAAAAACACTTCTTTAATTTCCTGGCCGGATTTACGCAACAGGAATCCAGAAGCGAGATCCTCCGGACCGGATCTTCTAATTTTGTCAATGATTATCTCACTTATAATAGCCTGCAAAGCGGATCCGTCACTACGACTCCCTACTCCGACGTGGAAACTTCCGCTCTCCGATCCTGGCTGGGAAGAATAAACTACAACCTGGACCACAAATATTTTCTGTCTGTCAGTTTTCGTGGAGACGGATCTTCCCGTTTCGGTCAAGACCGGAAGTGGGGCTATTTCCCCTCTGCCGGCGCTGCCTGGATACTCAGCAATGAAGACTTCTTCCAGGCTGCACGCTCTGTGGTCACCCATTTGAAAATAAGAGCCAGCTACGGTAAAACAGGGAATCAGGAAATAGGTAGTTACCAATCCCAGGCAACCCTTTCCTCTATTAATTACCTGTTTGGGAACTCCACTGTGACCGGATTCAAACCAGACCGGATTGCCAACCCTGATTTAGGATGGGAAACCACCTATCAGACAGACCTGGGGGTGGATATCAGTTTTTTCAAAGACCGCCTTTCCGTAGGGCTCGATCTATATCATAAAAAACGAATGATTTACTACTTGACGTACAGATCCCCTGGACATCCGGATATAGTTCCTCTCTGCAAAACTACGGGTCCGTTGAAAATAAAGGGTTAGAACTTTCTATTCATTCGGATAATCTGACAGGAAAACTACGCTGGAATACAGCATTCAACCTTTCTCTGAACCGGAATAAAGTCGTAGAGATTGGGAACGGAGCAGAATCCTATATCAGTGGGAATTACTTAGTCAAAGTAGGACAACCTTTAGGAACATTCTACGGATGTGTAACGGATGGGATCTTACAGGCCGGGGAAGAAAGCGCCAAAGGAATCTATACCGGAAGTGCGACTCCTCAGGCGGGTGATCGTCTCTATAAAGATGTAAACGGAGATGGAACATTTACAACTGCAGCAGACAGAGACATCATCGGAAATGCCCAGCCAGACTTCATTTTTGGTATTACCAACTCCTTTGAATATAAAGGATTCAGCCTTAGTTTCCTGATCCAGGGATCCGTAGGAAATGAGATCATCAATCTCAACCGTCAGTCGCTGGAATTATTTAACGGGCAACAAAACGCAGCCGCTTCCGCACTGGATCGCTGGACTCCCACCAACCCCAGTACAACCATACCCCGTGCCAAATTAGATCCGGCTCCCGTATTCTCAGACCGTTATGTAGAAGATGGTTCTTTCATCCGTCTGAAAACAGCCAGTCTGAGCTATACGCTTCCACGAAAAGTGCTCGAACAGATCAAACTACAAAATGTACGTTTCTCTCTCTCCGGACAAAATCTGCTGACCTGGACCCACTATTCCGGTTTCGACCCGGAAGTTACATCCAGTGATAACACCATGACACAGGGAACAGACTACGGAGTCTATCCGGTAGCACGCAGTGTAAATGTAGGAGTCCATATTACTTTTTAAACCAAAGAACCATTCAAAAATAAAACAGATGAAAATAAAAATATATACCCTTTTGTTATTTTTTTCATTGATCGCCTGTGTGGATCTGAATGAAGAAATAGAATCCAAACAATCCTCCAATCAATTCTACCGGAACGGAGCAGATGCGATTGCCGCAGTCAATGCAATTTACGCCGGATTAAATCCTTCCGGACAATCGCTTTATAACAGCCTGTTCCAGATCGGAGTAGAAATGGCAACAGATGATTTTGAGGCGGGACCCCGTGCAAGGAATGCCCATGTGCGTGCCATATCCGGGCTGACCCATGATCCGTCCAATGACAGAATGGAACAGCTTTGGCTCCAAAGTTATGAAGTGATCAATCTGGCCAATATTGCGGTCGACCGGATCGCACAGATTGACGAGGAAAATATAACGGAAGAATTGCGTAACCGTACCATCCGGGAAGCAAAATTCCTGCGAGCATTAAACTACTTTAATCTGGTCAGATGGTTTGGAGAGATTCCTTTGATCCTGCATGAAATAGAAGGATTAAGTCCGGAAGAACTGTATGTTAGCCAATCCACCGAAGAAGAGGTATATCAGCAGATCATTCAGGACCTGAAAGATGCGGAATCTCTCCCGGCACCTGACGAGTATGACAATACAGATAGTGGCCGGGCCACTGCCGGATCTGCCAAAAGCCTGCTGGCTAAGGTTTATCTCACCCGTGAAGCATGGGACCTGGCGGAACAGAAAAGTAAAGAGGTGATTGATTCCGGATGGTATGGACTATTTGAAGACTATGCAGATGTGTTCAATCCTTCCACAAAAAACGGAAAAGAGCATATCTTTTCGGCCCAGTTTAAAGGATATTCCAACTTTGTCGGTAACAGTCTGGCCAGCCGTTCCGCCCCCACCAATGATGAAGTACCCGGTGTGAACGGAGACTATGCAGACGCCCTTCACCGGGAAAGTGGTTTATATGAAAGTTTTAGCAAGGACGATCAACGCAAAGCAGTCACTTTCGTATCGGAAATGGTTAGCCCTACAGACGGAGAAGTCTATACTTTTGAAGTTCACCTTCATAAATACTACGATCCCTCTGCTATCGGGAATCAGTCCAACTCCTCCAAAAACCTACCCATCATTCGCTATTCAGAAATACTACTGATCTATGCGGAAGCCCGGAGTGAAAACAGAAACGGCCCGGATCAGGAGGCCTATCAGGCTATCGATGCAATACGTAGGAGAGCAGGGATTCCAACCCTACAGGAAACCGCTCCTAACCTGTCCGCCACACAGTTCCGGGACTCTGTTTTCCAGGAACGGCGGAAAGAATTGGTCTTTGAATATCAACGCTGGTTTGATCTCGTACGCCGGGGAGCAGATTATTACGTCGGGACCTTAAAAGCAGCAGGGAAAACCAACGCGGCCCCCCCGCCACATTCACTTTCCGATCCCACAACGGGAATTGGACCTGAATCCAAACCTCAGACAGAATCCGGACTGGATTAACTATTAATCCATCCTCCAAACAAACCATAAAAAACAGACAGATATGAAACCATTTATTTTACCATTGGCACTGGCTTCGGTGACGAGCCTGCAAGCTACCACAGACGCCCGGCAACCGAAACCAAACATCATCCTGATCCTGGCAGATGATCTGGGCTATTCCGATCTGGGGTCTTATGGATCCGAGATCCAAACTCCGAATCTGGACAGATTAGCCAATCAGGGAATCCGCTTCCGGGAATTTTATAACAATTCGATCAGTGCGCCTACCCGGGCCTCTCTACTGACGGGTCAATACCAACACAAAGCCGGAGTAGGATATTTTGCCAACGACCTCGGCCTTCCGGCCTATCAGGGATATATTAATCCGGAATCACTCACGCTGGGAGAAGTGCTGCAAACAGCGAATTATACCACCCTTCTGTCCGGGAAATGGCATGTCTCCGGTAAAGAGGTGAGCCTACCCTGGCAAAGAGGATTTGATCACAGCTTCTACGCAAACAATGGAAGTTATTTCGATCAGGGAGACTATCAGGAAGGAAGAAAAACACCTTATTATCTGGACGGAGAAGAACTCCTGCTGGAACCTGGCTCCTATTACGTAACCGACGAGATTACCAACCAGGCGATCCGCTTCATCCAGCAAGAAAGCAAAGAAGAGAAACCCTTCTTCCTTTATCTATCCTACACCGCTCCTCACTGGCCATTGCATGCCTTACCGGAAGATATTGAAAAATATAAAGGGAAATATGACATCGGATGGGATCAGTTGCGGGAACGCCGTCTGGAAAAACAGAAAGAGTTGGGGATCATACCTGCTGATTTTACCCCTTCCATAAAAAACAATGATATTCCGGAATGGGAACGTCTTTCCTATGATCAGAAACAATTATGGAGCCAACGCATGGAAGTATTCTCTGCCATGGTGGACCGGATGGATCAGGGAATCGGTCACATTCTCCGGACACTGGAAGAGTTAAAGATCGATGATAACACATTGATCATATTCCTTTCAGATAACGGTGCACCAGCCGAAGACCTGATCAAATGGTATCACGGCGCCATACGCAATACAGGGCCTGTGGGTACGATCGGCTCTTTTGAATCACAAAGCAAAAACTGGTCCTATGCCTCCAATACTCCTTTCCGGGATTTCAAAGACTATCTGTATGAAGGTGGTATATGCACCCCTTTTATTGCCTGGTTACCGGGGAAAATACAGGCCGGCAGTATAGCAAAAGGGACCGGACATATTATAGACATCGCCCCCACCCTCTATGAATTAGCCGGAGTAAAATATCCTAAAAAATACAGTAACACCACTCCTCACCCATTACCGGGCAAAAGCCTGCTTCCGGTATTGTTAGGCCAGCAGGATGAAGTAAACAGAAACGAGCCCCTTTTCTGGGAACGTGCCGGAAACCGGGCAGTCAGATCCGGAAAATGGAAACTAACCTCCCATTATCCGGACTACACCTGGGAACTTTATGACCTGGAGGCAGACCGTGGCGAGACCAACAACGTAGCCCGCCAGAACCACGAGATCGTCAGCCAGTTATCCACTCAGTATTTCGAGTGGGCCAAAGAAACCGGAGTCGTTGATTTCAGTACCCTCGAAGAAAAAGAACCGCCGATGATGAAAGAATTCCGGAAAAGCAAACTGCAGGATCCCATACAACCTATGTTTGCTTTCTGAAATTATTTCCTGCGCAGGCGGGGAACCAAACGAGTGTTATCTGTGTGCTAATTGATATTCATCTGTACAAAACCTGTTCAATATCCTGCACATGTGTAGAAAAAATAGTAAATTTGCAGTGATTTTCAGAGATTTCATATACTGGAATAGCTGAAGATTTTAGGAATAACCAATTTTACAGGTAATGAAAAGAGACAACATCATTTTCGACATTATTGAGAAAGAGAAGCAACGCCAGTTAAAAGGTATTGAGTTGATTGCTTCGGAAAACTTCGTAAGTGACCAGGTTATGGAAGCCATGGGTAGCTGTTTAACTAACAAATACGCAGAAGGTTATCCGGGGAAACGCTATTATGGAGGTTGCGAAGTAGTGGATCAAAGTGAAACCATTGCGATTGACCGTTTGAAGCAGATCTTTCAGGCAGAATGGGCCAATGTGCAACCCCACTCAGGAGCACAGGCAAACGCCGCTGTATTTTTAGCTGTTCTGAATCCGGGTGATACCTTCTTAGGGTTGAATCTGTCACACGGCGGACACCTTTCTCATGGATCTCCTGTAAACAGTTCAGGTATATTATATCATGCTACGGAATATAACGTAAAAGAAGATACAGGCCGTGTAGACTATGACCAGATGGAAGAAGTGGCACTTCGTGAGCGTCCGAAGCTGATCGTAGGTGGTGGTTCTGCCTATTCCCGTGACTGGGACTACAAACGGATGCGTGAGATCGCAGACAAAGTAGGTGCCTTGTTGATGGTAGATATGGCTCACCCGGCCGGGTTAGTAGCAGCCGGTTTGCTCAACAACCCATTGGAATACGCACATATCGTCACTTCTACAACCCATAAGACCCTTCGTGGTCCACGTGGTGGTATCATCCTGTTAGGAAAAGACTTTAAAAACCCATGGGGTAAAACCACCCCGAAAGGAGAAGTTAGTTTGATCTCGTACGCCGGGGAGCAGATTATTACGTCGGGACCTTAAAAGCAGCAGGGAAAACCAACGCGGCCCCCCCGCCACATTCACTTTCCGATCCCACAACGGGAATTGGACCTGAATCCAAACCTCAGACAGAATCCGGACTGGATTAACTATTAATCCATCCTCCAAACAAACCATAAAAAACAGACAGATATGAAACCATTTATTTTACCATTGGCACTGGCTTCGGTGACGAGCCTGCAAGCTACCACAGACGCCCGGCAACCGAAACCAAACATCATCCTGATCCTGGCAGATGATCTGGGCTATTCCGATCTGGGGTCTTATGGATCCGAGATCCAAACTCCGAATCTGGACAGATTAGCCAATCAGGGAATCCGCTTCCGGGAATTTTATAACAATTCGATCAGTGCGCCTACCCGGGCCTCTCTACTGACGGGTCAATACCAACACAAAGCCGGAGTAGGATATTTTGCCAACGACCTCGGCCTTCCGGCCTATCAGGGATATATTAATCCGGAATCACTCACGCTGGGAGAAGTGCTGCAAACAGCGAATTATACCACCCTTCTGTCCGGGAAATGGCATGTCTCCGGTAAAGAGGTGAGCCTACCCTGGCAAAGAGGATTTGATCACAGCTTCTACGCAAACAATGGAAGTTATTTCGATCAGGGAGACTATCAGGAAGGAAGAAAAACACCTTATTATCTGGACGGAGAAGAACTCCTGCTGGAACCTGGCTCCTATTACGTAACCGACGAGATTACCAACCAGGCGATCCGCTTCATCCAGCAAGAAAGCAAAGAAGAGAAACCCTTCTTCCTTTATCTATCCTACACCGCTCCTCACTGGCCATTGCATGCCTTACCGGAAGATATTGAAAAATATAAAGGGAAATATGACATCGGATGGGATCAGTTGCGGGAACGCCGTCTGGAAAAACAGAAAGAGTTGGGGATCATACCTGCTGATTTTACCCCTTCCATAAAAAACAATGATATTCCGGAATGGGAACGTCTTTCCTATGATCAGAAACAATTATGGAGCCAACGCATGGAAGTATTCTCTGCCATGGTGGACCGGATGGATCAGGGAATCGGTCACATTCTCCGGACACTGGAAGAGTTAAAGATCGATGATAACACATTGATCATATTCCTTTCAGATAACGGTGCACCAGCCGAAGACCTGATCAAATGGTATCACGGCGCCATACGCAATACAGGGCCTGTGGGTACGATCGGCTCTTTTGAATCACAAAGCAAAAACTGGTCCTATGCCTCCAATACTCCTTTCCGGGATTTCAAAGACTATCTGTATGAAGGTGGTATATGCACCCCTTTTATTGCCTGGTTACCGGGGAAAATACAGGCCGGCAGTATAGCAAAAGGGACCGGACATATTATAGACATCGCCCCCACCCTCTATGAATTAGCCGGAGTAAAATATCCTAAAAAATACAGTAACACCACTCCTCACCCATTACCGGGCAAAAGCCTGCTTCCGGTATTGTTAGGCCAGCAGGATGAAGTAAACAGAAACGAGCCCCTTTTCTGGGAACGTGCCGGAAACCGGGCAGTCAGATCCGGAAAATGGAAACTAACCTCCCATTATCCGGACTACACCTGGGAACTTTATGACCTGGAGGCAGACCGTGGCGAGACCAACAACGTAGCCCGCCAGAACCACGAGATCGTCAGCCAGTTATCCACTCAGTATTTCGAGTGGGCCAAAGAAACCGGAGTCGTTGATTTCAGTACCCTCGAAGAAAAAGAACCGCCGATGATGAAAGAATTCCGGAAAAGCAAACTGCAGGATCCCATACAACCTATGTTTGCTTTCTGAAATTATTTCCTGCGCAGGCGGGGAACCAAACGAGTGTTATCTGTGTGCTAATTGATATTCATCTGTACAAAACCTGTTCAATATCCTGCACATGTGTAGAAAAAATAGTAAATTTGCAGTGATTTTCAGAGATTTCATATACTGGAATAGCTGAAGATTTTAGGAATAACCAATTTTACAGGTAATGAAAAGAGACAACATCATTTTCGACATTATTGAGAAAGAGAAGCAACGCCAGTTAAAAGGTATTGAGTTGATTGCTTCGGAAAACTTCGTAAGTGACCAGGTTATGGAAGCCATGGGTAGCTGTTTAACTAACAAATACGCAGAAGGTTATCCGGGGAAACGCTATTATGGAGGTTGCGAAGTAGTGGATCAAAGTGAAACCATTGCGATTGACCGTTTGAAGCAGATCTTTCAGGCAGAATGGGCCAATGTGCAACCCCACTCAGGAGCACAGGCAAACGCCGCTGTATTTTTAGCTGTTCTGAATCCGGGTGATACCTTCTTAGGGTTGAATCTGTCACACGGCGGACACCTTTCTCATGGATCTCCTGTAAACAGTTCAGGTATATTATATCATGCTACGGAATATAACGTAAAAGAAGATACAGGCCGTGTAGACTATGACCAGATGGAAGAAGTGGCACTTCGTGAGCGTCCGAAGCTGATCGTAGGTGGTGGTTCTGCCTATTCCCGTGACTGGGACTACAAACGGATGCGTGAGATCGCAGACAAAGTAGGTGCCTTGTTGATGGTAGATATGGCTCACCCGGCCGGGTTAGTAGCAGCCGGTTTGCTCAACAACCCATTGGAATACGCACATATCGTCACTTCTACAACCCATAAGACCCTTCGTGGTCCACGTGGTGGTATCATCCTGTTAGGAAAAGACTTTAAAAACCCATGGGGTAAAACCACCCCGAAAGGAGAAGTTAAAATGATGTCCCAGCTATTAGACTCAGCCGTATTCCCGGGAATTCAGGGAGGACCGCTGGAGCATGTCATCGCAGCCAAAGCCGTTTCTTTCGGTGAAGCATTAGAACCGGAATATAAAACCTACCAGTCTCAGGTAAAAACAAACGCTGCTGCCCTGGCCCAGGCATTTATCGATAAAGGATATAAAATTATCTCTGATGGTACAGACAACCATAGCATGCTGATTGACCTGCGCACTAAATTCCCTGACCTGACTGGTAAAGTAGCAGAAAAAGCATTGGTTGCCGCAGACATTACAGTGAATAAAAACATGGTTCCATTTGACAGCCGCTCTGCCTTCCAGACCTCCGGTATCCGTGTAGGTACCCCGGCAATCACCACCCGTGGAGCAAAAGAACCGTTAATGGGGGAGATCGTGGAACTGATGGACACCGTACTATCTGCTCCGGAAAATGAACAAACGATTGCTGCTGTTCGTGAAAAAGTAAACAGCATCATGAAAGAGTACCCTCTGTTCGCCTGGTAATTGAGGATCCATACACTATCCCCTTCTGAAAAAACAACGGCTTGCCCAAAGAGCCCCGTAATCTTTCAGAAGGGGATATTTTTAACCTGCTATTTTCGTAAACAAACAATTCTATATTAAACATCTAAGCATGAAAAAATTCTTTTCAATCTGTGCAGTCTCCGCAATGTTCCTCTTCACCTCCTGCGGTGAAGAACCGGCCAGGGAGATGTCTTATAACCAGGGCATCAACATTATTCCGGCGCCACTTAGTCTCACCCAACAGGATGGAACTTTTAAACTAAACAAAAGTACAGCATTCTATGCTCCGGCTGCCGACGCTAAAACGGTAGCTGATTTCTTTACAGCCAAACTGAACCGTTCGACAGGCTATAGTCTGAAAACAGCGGACAAAGAAGGTAATAACACTATTTCCCTGCTTATTGACAACTCGCTGGACTTAAAAGAAGAAGGTTATACCTTAGATGTAACTGATCGGCAGGTCGTGATCAAAGCACCTACTGCAAGAGGACTTTTCTATGGTATGCAATCTTTTATGCAACTCCTACCGGCAGAAGTGGAAAGTCCTGTTAAAGTAAATGGGATCGCCTGGAATGCTCCGGCTGTATCTGTCCGGGATGAACCCCGTTTCGGTTACCGTGGCATTATGTTTGACGTCTGCCGCCATTTCATGACCGTAGACGAGATCAAAAAACAATTAGATGTACTGTCACTGTTCAAAATAAATATCATGCACTGGCACCTGACAGATGACCAGGGCTGGCGCATTGAGATCAAAAAATATCCCAAACTGACGGAAATCGGTTCCAGACGTATAGAAGGAGAAGGATTTGAATATGGTCCGTTTTTCTATACACAGGAAGAGGTAAAAGAAGTGGTTCAGTACGCAGCAGACCGGTTTATCACGGTGATCCCGGAGATTGAGGTGCCGGGTCATGAATTAGCAGCCATTGCCGCCTATCCCGAATTATCCTGTTCCGGAGAACCTACCACTCCACGGATCGTATGGGGAGTAGAAGACATCGTATTATGTGCCGGGAAAGATGAAGTATTTGATTTCTTTGAAGATGTAATAGAAGAGGTGGCCGCCCTGTTCCCCAGTGAATATTTCCATATCGGCGGGGATGAATGTCCGAAAACAAGCTGGGAAAAATGTCCCCTTTGCCAGAAACGGATCAAAGAAGAAGGACTGCAAGGCGACAAAGAACATTCAGCCGAAGAGCGTCTGCAAAGCTACTTTGTGCAACGGATTGAAAAAACAGTCAATAAACTGGGTAAAAAAATGATCGGCTGGGATGAAATCCTCGAAGGTGGATTAGCCCCTACTGCCACAGTGATGTCATGGCAGGGAGAACAGGGAGGTATTGCCGCTGCCAGCATGGGACATGACGCGATCATGACCCCTGGAAGTAACGGGATGTATCTGGACCAATATGAAGGAGATTATAAAATAGATCCGGTAACGATCGGAGGATACACCACCATAGAGAAGGTATACGCCTACAACCCTACGCCTGATACATTAGTAAAGATCAGCAAGGAGAACCATATTTTAGGAGTACAATGTAATATCTGGGCGGAATACATGTATGAACATGCCCTGCGTGAATATAAAGTATACCCCCGTATCCTGGCGCTTGCAGAGATCGGATGGACTGCACTGGATAAAAAAGACTATAAAGACTTTGAACGCAGATTAGATAACGGACTGGTGCGTCTGGACGGACATGATATCAATTATTATATTCCGCTTCCGGAACAACCGTTTGGTTCATCTGACCACGTAGCCTTTACGGACCAGGTAGAGGTTCAGTTCAAAACTTCCCGTCCGGTGAAAATGGTGTACACCTTAGACGGTACCGAACCGACTCAGCAATCCACCATGTATGAATCACCCCTCTCATTCAACGAATCAGGGACTATCAGGATCCGTTCCGTACTGCCTTCCGGTAAGATGAGTAAAGTCCGCACCATTGCAGTAGAAAAACAAACGTTAGCGCCTGCTGTGGAGGTGGCCCAAACAAAACCCGGTTTGAAAATGGATCTGGCAGACGGATACTTCCTGGAATCCTCACAGATCAAAAATATCACAGACTGGCATACATCCGTGATTAAAGAACTGAAAGAGATTCCGGCACAGGGACCGATTGACTGGGGTATTTCCATACGTGAATTCAGACCTTATGCAGCGATCGCGACCGGCTATGTAAATATTCCGGAAGACGGTGTCTACTTTGTCTCTTCAGACCATGAAGAAGTATGGCTGGACGGTAAACTACTGATCGACAACAAAGGTGAAGTAAAACGTTTCTCCCGCAAAGACAGATCCGTAGCTCTGGCCAAAGGACTGCACGAATTTAAAGTGGTATACTTAGGACACATCATTGGAGGATGGCCTACCATCTGGAGCGACGGCCACGTAGCCCTGCGCCACGAATCAGCCGAAGAATTCCGGAATATCAGTGGAGATATGCTGTTCCATTAATTCAACCATCTATTTTTAATAATATCAAAGGCTGTCCTTCATAAGTTGGACAGCCTTTGATGTTATTAAACCAGTTTCTTATATAGATAACATCCAGCGTGCTACCTGTAGGTCATGTATGACCGGAACTTCCAGACTGGCGTGCGTGGTGTCTTTTATTTGTTGGGGATGGTTTGAAATATCAATGACATGTTTCATATAGGGAACCGTATATTCCGGATGTCCCTGAAAGGTGAGGATGCGGGTACCCATCCGGAAAGCTTCATTCTCACAAAAGTCACTGGTAGCGATCCGCTCAGCGGCTTCCGGAAGTTGTACTACCTGATCATTGTGATTATACAATAAACAAAGGGTTCCATCCGGAAAAAACGGATCCGCCGACGGATGTACGATAGCGGAACTACGGGCTCCACCACCCCATCCCCGGGAAGCAGGTTCCACCCTACCACCCAATGCCTGGGCAATGATCTGATGTCCGAAACAGGTACCGGTCAACCGGGCATTCGATTCAGCAGCCCGTTGAATAAAGCGGATCATCTGATGGATCCACTCCTGATCCTCATAGGCACCGGCACGGCTTCCTGCAATGAGGTACAAATCGTCCCTGTTCAAAGAAACAGGTAGTTCTCCTTTCGGTACGTCATAGAGCTGGTAAACCAACCCCTTCTCTACCGCATCGAACATCTGCATAAACAAGGAAGGAAAAGAGGGAACAAATTCAGGTAATAATCCCTCAAACCAATCACAAACCAAAATATGTATCTTCTTCATAAAAATTGGATTTGCCGCCACCATTTCTGATCACAAAGATAGATTAAAAGCCCTATAAATAAAAATTTATCATTAAAAACAAACAGATAATATCTTTTTGAGAGATGAAACAAAAAAAATAAAGGACCAGCGTTGACCGGAAGAGTCTATTAACCACTCAGTTTATTGGTTAAAATATCCGGAGATCTCCCAAAAGTAAAACAAGAAAATTAAAAAGTTACGATTTATAAGTAATGACCCCGGATGGGTGCCATGTGAATCACAGATCGGCCTTAGCTAATAACTCCGGGTAACATCCAGCTTAGCCAATAACCACGGGTACCACCCAGTCATGTCCGGAAGATTTTTGCCAAAGGTAATCTGTGTCCCTTAAGTCCTGAAAGGACGTCATATAATAGCCTGGGATGCAAATCCCAGGTCAGGTATCAGGAGTCCATGGAGTGCTGTAAGCACGACACTGCATATACAAACCGATTGTTTCTATAAGAGGGGGTGTACTTACAGCACACCCTCGGTAGGGATTTCTCTACCTGGGATTTGCATCCCAGGCTATTATATGACGTCCTTTCAGGACTTAAGAGACACAGATCACCCTTTGCCAATCACCCTTCGAAAAATCTTCCGAAATCTTCCGAACAGGACTGGATTTCACCCGCGATTATTACCTAAGGCCGATCTACGATTCACACCCAAGCCCTTTGGGCTTACAATCTGTAACTTTGTCAAAAAGGATATATACTGTTGAAACAACTTCGGGATTTTTTTATATTATTAAATGCTCCGGAAGAATCCCAAAAACCTGGTACAAATCTATCTGATCCGTGTCCTCTGTGTGCCAACCCTTAGTCGGTTACTGTTTTTCAGTCAGGAATTTCCAGAAACGCCGGGGCATATGCTGGCGTTGAAGTTTGGGATTGATGCGCTCTTGGATGGTTAACGCATTAAAGTAGTTTTTCCAAAGCTCCTGAAACAGTTTTTCATCCTGTGCCATCAGATCTTCATTTAATTTTCCTGTTAACAGATGGGTATCATCCGATAAAGTAATCTCCTCCACGGTTTTCAAATCATAATAATAACCATATTTCCGCTTCAGGTCATAAATGATCCATTTCTGATAAGAAAAACGGTCCTTAAAAAAGGAAATGGCCAGCGGCAAAGCATTGTAAAGCGGAGAGACAGGCGCAAAGAAAATATCATCCGACGCCTTCTGGAAACGGACAAACTCCATCAGATAGTGCTTCTCTTTTCCTACTTTCTTCGCAATCTTTGCCACCTCCAGGACATCGTCATCCGCAAAATTCATCTCTATCGAACGGGGATGGTCAAACACTTTCCGGATATACCGGAAAATCAATTCATCACAGTCCGGAAGTTCAGACAACCAGACACACAACCACATATTACAGGCATATTTTGAGATTTTCTTCTGTACCGCACCCCACACCCGGTTCGACTTTTCCGGATCCGTGATCACCCGGTAAACCTCCTGCGTAAATAAGGGTTCCGGCTCCCCCTGCCCGATCAGTTGATCAGGAAAAGTTCTCCGGCTATATGCATCAAAGATTGCGGTCAGCAATCCTTCCAGGGTTCTGTCATAAATAAATACCAACATAGGCTTTTACTCTGGGAATAGAATAGATAACTGACGTTGATCCGGTTCTTTCTTACCACTCTTTTTCTGGGTCAGGAACTGCCTTATATAGTCCGGATGTACTTCGTTCACTGTAAAGTGTGGGAGTTCATTACAGGTAATAAAAAACCGGGCCTTTTTCATGACTACCCCAATCTTTTTTAACGTAGTCGCCGTGATCTTTCCATACCTGCGTGTAGCAATGATCAACTTAGCGGATTTCACTCCAATACCAGGTACCCGTAAGATCATCGCGTAATCAGCTTTATTCAGATCCACAGGAAATTGATCCGGATGACGCAACGCCCAGGCTAATTTAGGATCTACTTCCAGATCCAGATTCGGATAGGAGTCATCCACGATCTCATTCGCCTGAAAACCATAAAAACGCATCAGCCAATCCGCCTGATACAAACGGTTCTCTCTCACCAAAGGAGCCTGCTTTAAAGCAGGAAGACGGGAATCATTTGCATTTACCGGAATATAACCGGAATAATAGACCCGTTTGATACTGGGCCGCTTATATAAAGCCGTGGATAATTGCAGGATCTGTTTATCGGTTTCATTGGTTGCCCCGACGATCATCTGCGTACTCTGTCCGGCCGGAGCAAACCGGGGTGCATGCCGGAACACTTTGCGTTCTTCCCGGCTGGCTAACACACCCTGATGAATATAACCCATCGGCTGGTAAATACTCTGATGATCTTTTTCCGGAGCCAGTAATTTCAGGTTATCCTCTACGGCAATCTCCAGATTGACACTTAAACGGTCTGCATACAATCCGGCTTCGTTCACCAGTTCCCGGCTGGCTCCCGGAATACTCTTCATATGAATATAGCCGTTATACCGGTGGGTAGTACGGAGCTCCTTCAGCACTCTCACCATTCGTTCCATGGTATAATCCGCACTATGGATCACACCAGAGCTAAGAAACAGTCCTTCAATATAATTTCTCCGGTAGAATTCAATCGTTAATTCCACCAATTCATTTACGGTCATCGTAGTACGAGGGACATCATTACTGCGCCGGTTCACACAATAGGCGCAGTCGAACATACAATAGTTGGTCATCATGATTTTCAGCAAAGACACACAGCGTCCGTCCTCCGTAAAGGAGTGACAAATCCCCCAGCCATGCGCACTACCGATCCCTCCCTTCTGACTCTTCCGGGTCGTACCACTGGAAGCACAGGAGACATCATACTTTGCCGACTCAGCCAGTATTTTCAGCTTATCCAAAATGCCCTCATTCATCTCTACAAAGATGGTAATTTCACCGGATATATAGGGTTAAAAGAGTCTTAAAAAATAGGATCAGAAAAGAATTAGATAGAGTCAATAACTATTCTGAAAATAAAACGATTAACACACATATATCACAGAGAGCGCAGACTTTCACCGACAGGAAAATTAGTTAAAGAAAATTCCCCTCTTGAGTTACTCTGCATACACATCTTTTCCAGGCCAGGTCTATTACATGCAAGGCCCTAGCAACGCTGGGGTTTGGTAGATTGCGCACCGTAGGTGCAGGATAGTCGAAAATAATGAACTATATCCTAAGCCAAAGTATATTTCAATTCTAACCTATTGAAATACAGTATTTCTTTTGATAACCCCTGTATTTATAAAAATTAACTATAAAGATTCCATTAAAATTAATCAACTGTTTAATTTTGTTCAAATAATTAGATATTAATTATGAGGAAAAGATATTCAAAATCCGATGTAAGTGATAGAATACTCCATGCTGCACGTGAACTCTTTATTACAAAGGGTTATATGAGTACAAGTATTAGGGATATAGCTACGGCAGCAGGAAGTAATGTTGCTCATATTAAATATTATTTTGAATCAAAAGCTAATCTTTTTGAGATTATTTTTGATGAAGCTTTTGATATTTTCATAAAACATGTTCATTCAACTTTTAGTTCGGATCTTCCTTTTCTGGAGATGGTAGAAGAATGGATTAATATCTATTTTAGATATTGCCTGAGTATCCACAGATACCCATGTTTATGCTCAGTGAACTAACCAGAAGTCCCGAAACTTTAGTTAAAAAGATTGTAGAGAAAAATCCTCAAAGGATATTCGATAAGTTGTCTCAAAGAATGGATAAAGAGATAGAAGCAGGAAGAATTAAAGATATTCCGGTCGTTGATTTTGGGATGAATGTGCTGGCTTTATCGGTATTTCCTTTTTTATTGAGTGGTTTTATCAGGGAAATAGCTAATAAATCAAAAAAATGAATATGATAACATGATCAAAGAGCATAAACAATATGTGGTTGATTTTGTTTTAAATGGATTGAAGCCCTGATTTTTTTTGCCCCTGATTTAAACACCTGTTTAAAATTATATATTGATGAAAATGAAAAGTATACAGGGCAAAGATGATTTATGGAATATAACATTATAAAAGAGCATACCATTGGACTGTTTAAATAAGATAGACCATACGGAGACTTAATATAAGATCCTCCTACTAAAAGGAAAATACCCTATCGGATATCTGTAAATAAGGTAAATAACCCTTATTCGATAGTTTTAAATTAATTTGAATGTTAAATCAATTATAAAATAATTTTATATGAAATTTTATCGAGAAAACTGGTATAGTATTGGAGGAGTTCTTTTTGTAATTCTTACTTTTTATATGGGACTTTGTGAAAACAATTTCAGCCATGTACAGGTAATCCTAATTTATAGTTTTATGGCTCTTTTAGTTCACCAATTTGAAGAGTATGTTTGTCCCGGTGGGTTTCCTGGAATTTTCAATATTGCTGTAAATGAAGAAAAACAAGTGCCTGACCGATATCCTTTAAATGCTAATTTAAGTATGATTATTAATGTATTTATAGCCTATCCATTTTACATTATAGCCATATTTTTCCCCAATCTATTCTGGCTGGGTATTGCACAGGTTCTGTTCGGTACATATCAAATTATTATACATGGTGTTGTAATCAACAGAAAACTAAAAAATATATATAATCCAGGTCTTGCTTCGGCTGTATTTTTACACCTACCTATTGCAATTTATTATTGTAGATATGTAAGCATTAACCATTTGGCAAGTACCGGAGATTTTATTATCGGAGTAGTTGTAAGTATTCTTTTTGCGCTGATATCTATTGCTGTTCCTATCAGGTTATTAAGAAATAGAAACTCTAAATATCCGTTTATAGAAAGCCGGATGTACAGGTATGCAAAAGAAAAAGTGCTAAAAATCAAAAATTCGTAATTGCAGATTATTAATTTCACATTTTCGTATTCAGTTGCAGTTTCTTTTTTATGGCTAAAGATAGTCTTATTAGTAACATTAAATAAATATAGTATGAAAATGAAGATGGTAGTTTTAGGGATTCTATTACTAATCTTAAACAACAATCTGTTAAAAGCAGAAGAAAGTTCAAATCAAAAAAATTCAACACCTATGGCATTAACAAATTTTGAAGTAATTAAGTTGCAGCAACCGGATTTAACCAGTGCAAATCAGTTGATGAAAGCGCTGGAAGATCGTAAATCCGACCGTGATTTTTCAACTGAAAATCTTTCTTTAAAGCATCTTTCTGAGATTATGTGGGCTGCTTACGGAAAAAACCGTGAAGATGGTAAACGTACAGTCCCTTCTGCGGTTGCCTTATATCCGATTAAGATGTATGCTGTTCTTTCAAATGGTATTTATCTGTATGAACCGGATAAACATGAATTAATTCCTGTGGTAGAAGGTGATTACAGGGAATTCACAGGGATGCCTATTGCAAAAGTAGCTCCCCTTAATTTGGTTCTGATTGCTGATTATAACAAATACCAGAATACCGGGAATGAGATGATTGATGGTGCTTTAAAATCTCCGGAACGTCGCTTACGTTTTGCCAGTCTGGATGCAGGACATTCGACCCAGAATGTATATCTATACTGTGCTTCAGAAGGAATAAAGGCTTTGGTTCGTGGTTCAGTAGATCCTAAGTTACTGGAAATTATTAATCCCGGAGATAACCATGAGTTTATAGTAGCTCAGACAGTAGGATATTAAGGCATCATCCAATGACTGTAATATGATTTTCAATTAAGTGTTTTTATTGGCTACAAAATAATTCCCATCAGTAAAGAGGTAAAGCCGAAGTTAAAGGAAAAGAATAGAATATAACTTCGGCTTTAATTAAAATTATCCACCCAGACTTTTATTAATATATCTTGCAACGTCTGCATATTTCTGTAAAATATAGGTAACTCCTGCACCGGTTAATTTTTCTCCAGTACGATTAAAAAATAACGGGCCTAACTCTTGCTTTAGTTTATTCAGTCCATAATCATCAATATACTGCTCTATAAGTTTATTTGTTCTTTATGCAAAGGTACAATCCGTTGCTTGTTCCCTTTACCGGTTAGACAAACATGATAGGGTATTTCCCATCTTATACATGCAGGAGACCAATCAATTAATTCCTGTATACGGGCACCACTATCTCTATTTTAGGTTGCCATAAAAACAAGGTTATAGAATAATGATCCTTATCCAGGGAATCGCTTGTGGCTCACTTGATCCGCCTTCAATACCTTTTGTTTTTTGAATGGGTATTTCGTAGATTCCGGATCTGGAGATCTGTGGTGGTCGGAAGATTATTAAAAATATAAATGTCTATAAAATAAAACGTTACCAGTTCCCCGCGCAGGCGGGGATCGCAGAGAAAGGAACGGTTCTCCGACGACGAAATAGTTGAAAATGCCGGTTCTCATGCGATACCCGCCTGCGCGGGGAACTGCGGCTTTTTATTTTGTT